>NZ_DS480324.1:0-147622 GCF_000154245.1 Clostridium sp. L2-50
GACTCGCACTGTGGTGGATTCTAATTTTTTGATGATATAAGGAATGCAGAAAATCCAATATCCAATAATAGAAAACTTATAAATACCATAGCGATATTGTTTCTCGGAATAGCTTTGGGAACTTTCTCAAAATATCTGGATTTTCGTCAAACTGAACTTCCAGGTGTGCTTATGGCAATAAATGGAGTCTTAGATATTGGTAATTTTCTTGGGCGTTTTGCAATCTGGATATTGATTGCACTGTGTATTTCTATTTATAGCAATTCTGCAATAAGAGCAAGCATCAATGTTTTTGTATTCTTTGTTGGTATGGTTGCAAGCTACTATTTGTATTCAAACTATATTGCAGGATTTTTCCCAAGAAGTTATGCGATGATTTGGTTTGGATTTACAGCTGTTTCTCCATTATTGGCTTTTGTCTGTTGGTATGCAAAGGGGAAAAGCAAACTGGCATTTATACTATCAGCGCTGATTTTGGCAGTATTGTTCAATATGTGCTTTGTATATGGATGCTGGTATTTTAATGCAAAATCTGTTTTGGAAGTGATAGTCTTTATTATTGGACTTATTGTTTTGAGGAGAGACACATTGAGGAGTTCTGCGCTAATGGGAACGATTAGTATAGTTCTTGCAGTTTTACTTGATATGGTTATTCCATTTCATTTTGGATAAACAACTTCCAGTTTGTCGAACACATGAAAATTTGAATTTAACGCACATCTAAAAAACGAGAATTCACAAAAACGTAGCCATAAAATGGTGATGAAAGGACGTATAACTTATGAGTAAAAAAGTATTTGTTTTGGTACACGATTACTGGCATCACGATGATTCCATCAAGCCTATGATGAACTATCTGTTTAACGCAGATTATGAAGTAACATTCACAAAGAATCCAAATGATTATTTCAAGGGGCAGTTTGATTTGTTTTTGTCTTTCAAAGATCCTATTGAAAATGATCAGATTCCTACTCCAATCTGGTGTGATGAAAAAATGGACGGAGAAATTTCTGAATGATATTCAGAATGGTATGGGAACGATTATGCTTCACGCATCACTTACTGATTACACAGAAAATCACGCAATCCTCACAAATGTTGTAAGAAGTAACTTTATCACTCATCCCGAACAATGTCCGCTTACTGTAAAACCGATAGCAGAACATCCGATTATTGAAGGCATTGGCAAATTCACATTCCCTGATTTTGACGAACATTATGTAATGAAAATGATTCCGAATGCTGATACAACGATTCTTGCAGAAACCGTTTCAAAGAACGGCGTTCAGCCTGCTGTATGGATTCACACCTATGGCAAGGGAAAAATCTGCTGTATCGTTCCTGCACACACTACCCAAAATCTGACCTGTGAACCATTTGTCAAACTTGTAAAGAATGCTATTGATTGGGTTTAATAGCATTAATAGAGCGTCAAATTCCAGTTTGTAGGGAACAACAGATAAGACAATTTTATAATAAAACAGCGTCAGAGCATTTATGTGTAAAAGCATGAATGCTCTTTTTTTGTCCTTTCATGGACAAAGAACAAGAGAGCAGCTTTTGGACAAATTGTCCAGAAGTTCAAATAAAAAAGAAGGAGGATACCTGATGTATAGCAAAAATGGTATTCCGTGGGTAAGACCACCCACACAGGACAGGAAGCATAGAGAAAATAATATCGGGAGGACAGAACAATGGTCGATGAATTGACGCAGGAGTCGTTCCAGACAGGAAAGGCGATTGTGACTGTCAGCGTAGATCTGATTACTGCCATTGCAGATGCGTGCAAGCGGTCTGAACAGCAGAATCCTGGTATGAGCGAGGAACAGAAGGAGACATTGCTCGGCAAGGTTGTCGATAAGGTAATGTCGAATTATAAGGAAACGCATGGCTCATTAAAGGGATTCAACAGAGAGGGCAAAGATGTCACGCATATTGATGTGAATGATGAGAGAACAGCGGAGCTTTTAGAGAAAGCCTGTAAGAAAAGTCATATTCCGGTGGATATGAAAAAGGTAACGAGGGCAGATGGTTCCATCACGCATACTGCATTCTGTGAAGTGAAAAGCATAGACCAGATGGCAGCATTACTGAAGATGGCTTCCGAACAGGTACTTGAGGAGCAGAAGGAAATGACCAAGACACTTGTACTTTACGATGATAAGGGCAAGGAGGTTATGTCGGCTGACTTTGTAAATAATGGTGAGATAAATATGGATGATGTGGAAACACTGTCAAGATTCTCTACGAGATTTGAGATCAAGGATCACAAGAATGAAGTTTTGGAATCCGGAAGTATCACACCAAATGCAAAGGAGGAAATCAAGGAAGCGGCGAGAAAACATAATCCGAAGAAGGATAAGTCGCTTACGGAGAGAATCAAGGACAAGAAGGAGCAGTCACAGAAGAAACAGAAAGACAAGAACCGGCAGCGTGAAAAAACGAAGAAAAAGAGCCGGGATACAAGTTTGTAGGTGGTGCTTATGGGAAAGAAGAATATTGGCGGTGCCGTACTCGATGACCTGAAGGCATTACCGAAGAAACTGTTAAAACCATATTATAAAAATGGCAAGTTAAATGCAAATAAGGTTGCGATTGATGGCATACCGTTCATCATCATATTTTATGTCATAAATAAATATGTGCAGGCTGCGGTTATGTCGGATGGTGGAGATATAATTATTTTGAATTGTGATACAATGAAAATATAGTCAGATAGAATGTAAACGTCAAACCATGCGTTTACGAAATGTCTGCTGCTTTTTTGCTCTATAAGAAAATGCTATTACCAGAAAATGAATTATTTAAAAAAATGGGAATAGAATAATGACAGAAGCAGCTGACTGTGCTAGAATATACATGAAATGTATTACCAAAATATAAAGAAATTTCAAAAAATGGGAATGGGAGATAGTGATATGCAGTTTATTGTAAGGCAAAAGTATCTAGATGAATTGATTGAATTATATGGGACGCCAGATATAAAAGTAATCACGGGCATCAGACGAAGCGGCAAGTCTGTTTTGCTACAGGAATTTATCACTTATCTGCAGTCGTTAGAGGAAAAGAGCAATATTGTAATGATAAACCTTCAGGAATTAGAGTTTGATCATTTGCTGGAATATCATGCATTGCATAAGTATATCTTGGGTCAATATAAAGAGGGAATGAATAACGTATTATTGATTGATGAGGTTCAGATGTGCCCTCAGTTCGAACTTGCAATCAATAGTATTTATACAAAAGGAATCTATGATATTTATGTTACCGGTTCAAATGCATTTTTGTTAAGTTCAGATTTGGCAACACTTTTTACCGGAAGAACGATGGAAATAAAGGTATATCCTTTTTCTTTTGTGGAATATCTGACTTATTATGGAATTACGGATGGATTTGATGATGCATTTGATCAGTATGTCCGAACCGGTGGTATGCCGGGAGCCTATGTATATAAGACAGAGGATAGACAGTATGATTATATCAGAGATGTGTATGGGACTATTCTTATAAGAGATTTGGTTGAGAAATATAGAATAAGAAATACATCAGAGTTTGCCAGTATATCTGAATTTATGATGGATAATATTGGCAACCTGCTTTCTCCCAATAATATCTGCAAGACATTAAATAATGACCAAAGAGAGATTACCAGAAAGACAGTATCAAAATACATTGGTTATTTAGAGAACGCATTTCTATTTTATGAGGCAAAACGGTATGACCTAAAGGGGAAAAAATATCTCGAAAACAATAGTAAGTTTTATCTTTGTGATCCAGCATTTCGATATGCAGTCAATGGTACACGAAATATGGACTTTGGAAGGGTTTATGAGAATATTGTTTATCTGGAGTTACGAAGGAGAGGTTATGAGGTATATGTTGGTAAACTTTATAAAAAAGAAGTGGACTTTGTAGCAAAGAAACGAGACACACTGATATACATTCAGGTAAGTGACAATATTTCAGATGAAACAACATTTGAGAGGGAATATTCGCCATTGCTTGCAATACGAGATGCATATCCTAAGATGGTAATTGCAAGGACCCATCATGAAACTTATGATTATCAGGGTGTGCAGGTGGTCGATATTTGTAGATGGCTGCGATGCAGATAGATAAATTCCGATTTGTTTTTCTCTGGATTTCATATTATACACCAAAATTGTGAATATTTCTACCCGCCATCTATTGACCTCAATTTTGAGGAAATAGGCGGCTTTTTTTCGTTCAGAAAAAATTTTTTCAAGAAATTTTTGCAAAAGTAGCGATTTTGGGTGTGCATTTCATACCCCTTTGTCCAAATGAGTGAAGCACACTAAGGGAGGTGATGTGATGAAGCTCGATACAATCGGCAAGAATATAAGAAAGTTCCGACTTGCGAAGAAATTACGCCAAGAAGATTTGGCTGAGAAAACAGACTTGACAACAAATTATATTGGTATGGTTGAGCGTGGAGAGAAAATTCCGTCACTCGAAACTTTCATAAAGATACTAAATGCTTTAGGTGTATCATCGGATATGGTTCTTACAGATGTTTTGGAAACGGGATACACAGTCAAGAACTCTATGCTGAATGAGAAACTTGAAAAACTTGCTCCTGAAGATAGAAACAGAATTTATGAAGTTATAGATACACTTGTGAAGCAGTCAAAGCAAATACTTCCATAAAACACAGAAGTTCGTCCTAATCGACGAGCTTTCTTTTTTTGTGCCAAAAACAGATACCAAATTGAGGAATACCGCATAAATACAGTATCTATCAGCAAAATAGCAAGAAGAAAATAAGGAAATTTACAACGAAATTACAACAAATGAAAGAGCCTGATGTAACGACTTATAAAGAGAAATACAGAGTTATAAGAAATCGACGCTTGAAATAGAGCGTCTTTTTCTATGTCGTGAAACAACATACTATCTCATTTCTGCTTGTTCGCTATCAATGTCTTAGTTCACGGCGTGTCAAGAGCCTGTTGCAACGCAATGTGTCAACGCTCTTTACAAGCTGTGGGATAAGGCGTAGCTTCTTAAAGGCAGAAATGGAAAGATAATAACAAGTGAATATATTTTTCTATAAAGCATTTTACTTTTACAGTAAGGTGCTTTTTTGTTTATGATACTTTTCTATATCCATAGCAAAGGAGGATTGATAATAAATGGCAGAGATTTATGGATATGTACGAGTGTCAAGTATAGACCAGAATGAAGAACGGCAGATTGTCGAACTCTCAAAAAGAAACGTGCTTCCTAAAAATATCTACATAGACAAGCAGTCTGGAAAAAGTTTTGAGCGTCAGCAATATAAAAAGCTCGTCAGAAAGCTAAAAAAAGGTGATTTGCTCTATATCCTAAGTATTGACCGTCTAGGCAGGAACTATCTTGAGATACAGGAACAATGGCGAATACTGACGAAAGAAAAAGGATTGATATATGTGTCATAGATATGCCCTTACTGGACACAAGGAACGGGAAAGATTTAATGGGTACATTCATCGCTGACCTTGTATTACAGATACTATCTTTCGTGGCACAAAATGAGCGTGAGAACATCAGAAAAAGGCAGGCACAGGGCATAGCTGTGGCAAAGGCACAGGGCGTAAAATTCGGCAGACCAGAAATCATGCTTCCAGAGAACTTTGGAGAGCTTGTCCGTGAATGGGAAAAGAAAAGGCTTCCTCTGTCGGAAGTCTTGAACGTATGTAAAATGAGCGAAGCTACATTCTATCGGAAATTAAGTGAATACCGCTTATTACAGCAAAGGTAGTCTATTCTGAACTATCACAAAGTACACCTTTTGCAAAAAATATAATCTGGCAATATTAGCAAAAATAACATCTTCAAAGCTGTTCTAAATGATTTGTTTATTGAAAAAACAGGCGTTTTCAGCTATACTAGATAATGATATAGTGGCTATTAACAGGTGTACCTTTTGAGAAAAATCAAGGAAAGGAGCAGAAAGTAAATATGAAACAAAGATATTTGAAAAAGCCTTATTCATTTTTGCTGGTAAGTGCAATGGTATTGACTATGTTTCCGACGTTTAGTACCAGCGTTCATGCAGAGGAAAATCAATCGCCAACGAAAGAGCAGTTTTCAACTGTTGAAGAATTAAAAAACTATGATACAAATGATAATGACGGAGTGAAAAATCCTGCAAAAGTCTATTTCGGAAATAACAATCAACAGTGGTGGATTGCAGGAAGTCAAAGTAATGATAGCATAACGTTTTTTTCTGCAAGTTCTATGAGAGATGATGTACAATTTGAATCAAATTATATGGACAATAAAACATATGATGATAAGTGGAACTGTACCTATCCTGATAGAGAACCAGCAGAAGTTTTCCCGAATCACTACGGTGCGAGCTATATAAGGAATGTTACCTTAAAAGAGATGGAAGCTTCTTTTTTTACAAGTTCAGAACAGGCACTGATAAATGAAACAACGATTTATACGGATGATACGAAAAACAACAGCGTCTATTCCACGACGGACAAGCTATATTTGGCTTATGGAGACCAAGAAGATTATAATCACATTACTGTGGGAAAGAACAGCGCAAATGATTTGAATGACGGTCTTCGTATTGATCCAAGTTATTGGGGAGAATCTGTTCTTGAATTATTTTGGATTCGTTCACCATTTGTTAGTAATGATGATCCGAATGATGGAAATGATGTTTTGACTGCGTGGCCTTCTAAGAATTATCCTGCTTTTAATGGAGCTCAAACAAGCAATGTAGAAAAAATAAGACCTGCTTTTGAACTGAATTCATCAACGATTCTTTTTGCATCGGCTGTTCCGTCAGCAACATCTACAGGTAATTTAACATTGCAGGATACGGATGGAGATGGAGCGTTTACATTACGCTATGACGCCGGTAAGTATAGCAAGAACCTAGGTTCAGCCGTAATTTCTTATGATGGTAGCAAGGTTATCTTAACAGATGTTCCAAATGGTACATATCTGGTTGCGCAAAACAGCAATGGTGCGTATGCGAAACAAATTACGAATGAAACAGAAGTTTCTGCAAGTGGTATGAATTTAGATAATTTTGCGAATTGCAAGATATGGCTGGAAACAACAGATACAGCAAATAGAATCACATATGCGGCTTTGGCAGAGAAAGAACAAGAAACTGCTGTGAATATTGTTGCGGGTGCGGGATTGAATATCACATCGAATAATGGTGTGCAGGAAGTTGTTCCAAACAAGGCAATTACAGATATTATAGTAGAAGCTGTTGACGGATATTTTCTTCCGGATGGTTATGAGGACAGAATCCAAGGCTTGAACGGATTGACAGTGACAAAAATGACTAAAAATGGTTTTACCATTTCAGGTACGCCGATAAGTGATGTGAATATCACACTGCCACCTGCAACAAAGAAAGTTTACAGCATGCTTTTAAGTGGTGACGGAACATTTACAGGAACTTGCGTAGGATATCAACCAATTACCGCAAAGGAATTTACGATTACAAATAGCGGAAATGTTGATTTAGAGAATGTAGATATATCTATCACGGGTACAGATAAGGATAAGTTCGAGTTGAGTGGTGATGGTACTACAACCATCCAGCTAAACGATACTCTAAAAGTAGCAGTAGCACCAAAAGACAGTTTAGCAACAGGTATATATCGGGCAACGCTTACTGTAACAGCAGCTAATGCTCAAATAGCAACAACGGAGCTACAGTTTACTGTAAACGAACATGATTATGTTGCAGTCGTTACACCACCAAATTGCACAGAGAAAGGATATACGACATATAACTGCAGAAATTGTGGCTATAGCTACAGAGGAAACGAAGTAGATGAGTTAGGTCATACGTGGGGAGCATGGAAAGTCATCAAGGAAGCAACAACCACAGAAACAGGCAAAAAAGAACGTGTTTGTGAACGTTGCGATTATAAAGAAACAGCAGTCATTTCTATGATTTCCAACGAAGAACAGCCTACTACTTCTACAAAGCCAGATACAGCAGTTAAGACAGGCGATAGTACAAATATTTTGCTGTTGAGTATGGTAACGGTCATTTCCCTTGCAGGAATGCTGACAGCATTGTTCTTCAAACGCAGAAGAAGCAGATAAGCAAGGATAAGGACAGGGACAAAGGTTTCTGTCCTTTTCTTATCCCCTGCTTTAGAAACGTATTTTTAAGGACGCAAACAGCAACCGACGGAGTGATCCAGACACGGTGGCGGTTGTAAGACAAATCGCCACGCCAGCCTGCTGGCGAGTGCCTGGTTCACTTTGGCGGTTATGCGAGCGAAGCGAGCTTTCTAAGCCCCCGTTATCTAACAGGGGGGGACTATTACAAAAAGCAAAAGGCAAAACAAATATAAAATCGCCGATATGCAACGATTTACAATGTGTCGCTCGACAATCAGACAGGACAGAACCTATCAGAAATATTATGATGATATATTTATCCTGCTGAAAACAGGCTTGCGAATATCAGAGTTCTGCGGACTGACAAAAAAGGACTTGGATTTTGAAAAGCATACTATCCATGTCAATCATCAGCTTTTAAAGGACAAGGACGGATATTACATAGCCGAGCCTAAGACAGCAAGCGGAAACCGCAAAGTCCCTATGAGCAATGAAACAGAAAAGGCATTTCACAGAGTTCTGAAAAGAAAGCAGAAAGCAAAGATAAAAGAGATTCATCATATTTATACAGGCTGCGTTCCTGTACGGTGGAAATGAAGAACTTGGCTGGCGAGGTACTATGTTGCCGATTCTGGAGAAGAAAGTTTCTGCACCTTTAGCAACATTAATCGTTGGAATTGTATGGGTCATTTGGCATATTTCACTCTGGTTCATAGAAGGCAATTCACATCAGGGCATGTCATTTATCTGGTTTGCAGTCTTAGGACTGGCGCTTAGCTATTGGTTATCTATGGTTTATGATGCCACCAGAGCTGTCATGTTCTGCATGATTCTACATGGATGGACAAACACATTGATGGGAGTGGTAGATATCAATCAAGATTCGTTATATTATGTGTTACTGGCTGTAATGACAGCAATCTCAACGATAATTAGCATCTGGATTCAGAAAAAACGAGAGAACGTTCATTCATAACTTCCAATTTGACGGAGGAAACAATACATGAAAAACATATGGAACAGAGGTTTAAAGGATTCGTTATTAATATATTGTGGCTTATATACAATTGCGACAATAGTAAATAGTATTTCTTATCTTTCAAAAGGGATATATGAAGATCCAACAGGAAACTGGCACGAATTAGACCGTGCAATTATTACTTTAATTGTGATTTTAGCATACTCACTAATTAGATATATACATATAAAGAATTTTGCAATTAAATTAGTTGTGGTGTATGTTCCAACAATTTTATTGGCTTTTTTGTATGTATGGTTTAGGGGACTAACTGCTGAATTAGCATCTTCGGCATATAGAGATATTTTTGTCAATTATACTATTGGTTTTTGATTGTATCTATTATAGTATTTATTGTAAATAAGATAATACAAAAGATAAAAGCAAAGGAAACTTCCAGTTTGTGGAATCAAGAAAATCGAAATTTGAAGGTGAGAACATGATGGAGTGGATAAACATTTTTGGGGCAGTATTTATAGCAGTAATCATGGTACCCAATATTATTTTTACATTAAAGTATAAAGATGGTTTTGAAAATAAGTGGAATAATAAAGGTGTTGAAGTTGTAGAACAGATAGGAAGATTTGGGTGTTTCGGATTTATGGTTGTTAATATTCCTGGAACCTGGTTCGGTTGGTGGTCTGATGAAGCTTTTGCGATATATTTAATAGCAAATGTCGTTTTAATTATACTTTATTGTGTGATATGGATTATTTGTTTTAGAAATAATACGATTTTTAAAGCATTGACATTATCTATTATTCCATCCGTAATTTTCATCTTCAGTGGAATTATGAGCAGGTCTGTATTATTGATTGTGGCATCACTATTATTTGCACCTGCACATATATTGATTTCATATAAAAATGCAAAGTATTAGATGAATTTGAAGATGACGGAGGGAAAGAAAGTGAAAAAAGCATTGTTGGTAATTGATATGCAGAATGTATGTGTTGGAAAAAATCACGCTACATACTTTAAATATGATAATGAAATTCTGATTCAAACTGTAAACGAAGTTATTGACGCAAATGAAAGTAATGTGGTTGTTTATATCAAAAATATCATGAAGAAAAATTTAATAAATAAGCTTGCACCATTTAAGGCTTATGAAGGAACTGAAGAAGTGGAAC
Source organism: Clostridium sp. L2-50 (assembly GCF_000154245.1). NCBI lineage: Bacteria > Bacillati > Bacillota > Clostridia > Eubacteriales > Clostridiaceae > Clostridium > Clostridium sp. L2-50. The sequence goes on from NZ_DS480324.1 coordinate 10,264, forward strand.
TAGTTAGCAATCTTCATGTTGTATCTGATTATGTTTTCATAAAATATGAGGGAAATGCATTTAGCAATCCTAAACTTAATGAGTTCTTAAAAGCACATAAGATTAAATGTGTTGAAATCGTAGGAGTTGATGGTGGTGGGTGCGTAGCATTGACTGCGTTAGGGGCCATAAAAGAAGGCTATAGTGTAATACTTAATGAATCAGCTATCGGAACAATGTTTAATAAGAATAAAGAAAAATATTTTAAAAAGCTTCGAGAAGCAGATGCAAAAATTATTTAGATAAATATAAGGCACTCAAAACTTTCAGTCATGCGGAGAGATTGAAAGCAACAGAAACTTTGAATTTGACGAGGTATTGGTAGAATGGTAGAAGTAAAATTTTATGACAATGTCGCAGATGAACTTTTGAAGTTTGCAGTAATAATATCAAAAACAGACAACAAGTGGGTATTCTGTAAACACAAAGAAAGAGAGACTTATGAAGTGCCAGGCGGTCACAGAGAACCTGGAGAAAGTATTTTTGAAACAGCCAAAAGAGAATTACAAGAAGAAACAGGGGCAATTGATTTTAAAATTGAACCAATATGTGTGTATTCTGTTAAAGGAAAGACACGAGTAAATGAAAATATTGATGATGAAACTTTTGGAATGTTATTTATTGCAGACATTAGCTCATTTGTGGAATTACATTGTGAGATTGAGAAAATATTGATTTCAGATAAGTTAGTTGATAATTGGACATATCCTTTAATTCAACCTATATTGATTGAAGAAGCAAAAAAAAGAGGTTTTATATAAAAATCAAGATAAGCAACGGAAACTTTCAGTTTATCTTTTATAATACCGTGGTTTATGGGATTAGGTGCATAGGAACTTATTCAAGTGCGAAGTTTGAGTATATAAAAATATATAACATATATGAAAGTATATAGAAATATATAAAAATAAATAAAACATATAAGAATATATAAGACAAAAAGTCGGGGGACTGACGAAAATTTTATTTCAAAGGTTATGTAGGGAGTAAACCGGAATGAAAAATGATAGGAAGAATGTTTCAAATATGGTGATTGCCATTGTGTGTGTCGTTTTGTTTGCTGTGACTGCGATTTATTGTGTGCCGAGATTCTCTTTGCTTTCATCGAATGCATTGCCGGCAACGGTTGCGGGTGTGGACAAGCATGGGACAAGCGGCTATGCAGTATTAAAGGTAGACGGAGCCAGAGAGAATGGAGGAACGATATTCTTCCACTATTATTATCCCGGAAGCAAGTCGCATCTAAAACAGGATGAAAAGGTGTTGGTAAGTGGTAACATCACATTTATGGATGAATCGACAGAAGAGGGAGTGAACGCAGATCTGGTTATCGGAACAAAGACACCGGTACTTATATGTTTGATTTTATCCTTGCTGGGGTTGGTTGGCGCAATCTGCCTGTTACCATCAGCAATTCGCAATTTCCGTAATAAACCATGGAGTCGTGATGAGGAGATAGAAACGAAGAGCAAATCGGTGGATGCATTCTATACGGCTGAGATTTTGGCACTTGTAGTTGCTTTGATTTTCTTTGTGGCGGGTATGACGCAGGTGGTCGGATATGCCTGCGCGAAGAATCATACAACAGGAACTGTAACATATCAAAGTTCTCGGCAGAGCTCCAATCATGTTAAGGTACATAGCGGAAATGATGTCAGAAATTACAAATCACGTTATGGGAAAGGTATTCGACCAACTTATACGGTGCTGCAGATTAAGGCGGATTCACCGGTCAATGGTGCCGATGTGTTCTGGTATGAGGGAAATTGCAGTATTCTGGGCAGTAAGAATGTTTATATAGGCTATAGTGATAATTCCATGTCGGTCTTATCACAGTTTGAACTGGTGATGACTCTCATAAGCGGTGCATTTTTATTATTCCATGCAGTTTCAGCACGGTTGCTCAGTAAGAAAAATCCATATGGCGGGAAGCTTTTCTGGTTCTTTAAATTTTGACTGGTCCGGTAGTTTATTTTTTGTTTGGAGGTGTTTATTATGAATAATGCAATCAAGAAAATATGCTTGGGAATACTAGGGCTTCTGCAAGGAACGCTTGGTAGTTACTTAGCATTACTGGGGTGGGTGCTTGCTTTTCCTGAAACTTCTCCCGGCACAAAAGATTATGTAGAGGATATGTTTTTTGTACCATTTGGATATTTTATTATGTTCGCATGGTTAGCCATAATGATAACCGCAATGATTCTGCTTCGAAAAAATAAAGCAAATTTTCTATCTTTTATAATACCGTGGTTCGTGGGATTCGTTGGATGTTTGGTAGTAGTGTTTGTAATACTTTGATTTTCAACGATTATAAAATATGAATCCGACATGATGGTGAAATTGTAAGGAAAGCTGAAAGATAATGGGGAAATACAAAAGTAAAGTATTAAAGAGAACATGTAAAAGGTGTATGATTGCGGTGCTTATAACGGCTATCCCCGGAATCATTGCCGGACTTTTTAACAGATGGCTTTTTTTAGCTGCTCTCTTTGCAATTATTCCTATCATCTATTTGGTCAATCGATTTTCCGTGATTATAAAATGGAATCTGGTCGAGGGGATCATCGAAGATGTAACGTTAGTTAATGATTTTAACCAGCCCTATACCGAAGCTCATATTATATTTAAGACAAAAGATAATATGGAACATGAGTGCCGCTTCACGATCGGGCATTATGGAGATTACGAAGAAGGAATAGAACCAGAGTTAGAGAATATGCTTCAAAGTGACAAAAAGTTGTTTATGAAGAAGAAAGTTCCGGTTTTTTATTCTCCAAAAGATGTTAACAGATGTATAGTGTATTTAGAAGATTCACAATGAATATAAAATGATATCAAGCGTTTTTAAAACTAAGAAATTGGTATTTGTTAGGAAAGGAACTTTATTTATGACAGCTGAAACAGAGGCAATAAAAGCACAAATTCTTTCAACAGGAAACGCTGAAATATTGCTTGAGGAAAACGATTTTCTGATTGTAAAATGGATAAAACCGGAAATAAAATATAGTATGGCAGCATATCAATACGGGAAAACAGGAATGGCTAACAACTATCCATGGGAATGTAGTTTGACGGAGGAACAAATCGCATTTTTTCTGGAACATATCAATGCAGCTGTCGAGTATTTTAAATCAAAACATCATTATTTCCATCTTGAGGTTAAAGAAGTCTCCTACGAGAATATTGTTTCTATTGATGAGCATGGAATAAAATTTAGTGATTTGCATTGGTTGACATACAAAGAATGTACTATAAATTTCAATCGGAAATATCCCAACAGTAGAGGAAACTGTATCGGAGAAAGAAATATCACTGCCGAACCGCCATATATCGAATTGTATAGCACATACGCACATACTAAAATATTGTTTAATAAAAAAGGACTATTTCGGAAAAATAAAAACATGATAGATTTTCATAATTTGCAAAGACATATCAACGAGTTTGGCTATACAACTCTTGATTTAAGTTAAGAACAATTTTATCATTTATCTAACTGATAATTTCAAGTTTGTAGAATCAAGAAAATCGGAATTTTTAGGAGAAAACGATGAAGAAATGGACAAAAATATTGTTGATAATAGTTATAGTTATTTTACTTTTGTTTGTGGGAATGTCCTATTTTATAGGGACGCAAGTTTTCATGGGGTCTACTCAATTGGTTACTTGTGAAGATACTTCAAAAGTGAAAGATAGTTTTTGGGAAAGATATAATATGGATTATGATGTTTTCTGCAGTACATATACTATAGAAAAAGTTGAAATCACTTCAACTTTTGATGAACATATGATACCGGCAGATTACATATATGCTCTTGGTGAAGAAGGAGATAAGAATAATCCAACAGTTATTTTAGTGCATGGTCTTGGTGGAAATCGTTATACCAATTATCCTTTAGCAGAAATGTTTTTACAGAAAGGATATAATGTATTGACTTATGACCAGAGAAGTAGCAACGAAAATACAGCTCAATATACTACATTTGGATACTGGGAAAAATATGATTTGATTGATTACATTGATTATGTCTATAGCCATGCACCGGAGCAAGTGATAGGAATATGGGGTACATCGTTTGGTGGAGCAACTGCAGGATTAGCAATGGGAGATAAGGATGTTGAAAACAAAGTGGATTTTCTGATTCTAGATTGTCCGGTTAGTGATATGAAATGGATGGTAGAAGAAGAAATGAGAAAGATGGATATTGGATTGCCTATATCTTACATGACATTCTGTGGCAACATTATCAACAAAATGAAATTGGGATTTAGTTATGATGATGCAAATGTATGTGACAAAATTGCAGATATTGAAATTCCGGTTTTGGTAATAAACAGTGAAGCAGATACATTAACCCCACAGTTTATGGGACAAGAAATATATGATTCAATACAAAATGAAGAAATTAAAATGATTTGGACGGTAACTGATAGTGAACATACAGAAATATGGTTAGATCATAACCAAGAATATCGAGAAAAGGTTCAAGAATTATTGAATTTTACTAAATGATAGAAATAGGGAAAGTAAACTTTCAGTTTGTGGAATCAAGAAAATCGGAATTTGGAGGGGAATAACATGAATAGATTTGGTGTAAAGCTAATTCTTTCAATCGTTTCTTTTTTGGCAGTCAATATCTGGCTTATAGGTAAGGGTGTAGCAAAGGGCGCTGCTGACTTTTTCATATCTGCAACGGTTGAGGAAACAATACTATTTATCATTTTACAGCTATTAGTTGTACTGATATATTTTATATATCCTCTTACGGTAAAAAAATATAAAATCATTTACTGGTCTGTATCTGAAGCCTTAGTCATTATTACAGTTCTCTTTTGGGGAATATTTATTGTCGGTCCGATTTGGTTAAAATAAGCAAATTTGAATTTGCAAGTGTCTATAATTTACAAATCATAATATATTCTTCATCATTTTCATCAATAATTTCAAATCCTATCTTCCTATACATACGGACAGCATAATTCATCTTTTGAACTGATAATGATGCTTGTTTATATCCTTCTAATTTTAGTTTTGTTAGCATCTGTTTCATTAATTCTGTTCCGATACCATAGTTTCTATACTCCTTAAGAAGTGAAATTGCAAAAGACGGTGTTTCATTATCTATATGACCATAATCATTCATAATCCGAACCCATACGGCACCAACAATTTTATCCCCAACTTGAGCAACCAAACATAAGTCTCCCTTATTCTTACCAAAGTCTTTTACATATACTTGCAAATCTGGTTGGTTAATAATATCTTTGGGCGGTGCAGAAACTCCTTCGGGAATAAAAATCGCCTCGTACAAAAAAGTATCTAATACCTTATTTCCATCTTGTTTTAATTCTCTTATTGAATAATTCATATAAACCTCCGATTTATTTTTATTTATAAATCAGTTGTCATTCCACACATAATGATTCCTCCGTTAAATTCCGATTTCTCAGTTTCAAAAACTAGAATTTATATAATTATTCCTCTAACTTTCCCCATTTTATAGGCTTTCCCGCCTGTCCATTAGTGAAATGATATGTAGTTTCCCTTATTTTTGCCCTTATGAGATAATCACAAGGGAAATAAGGGAAATTTTTTAGTCATTGCCCACCACTTTATCAAGAAGCCGAACTGATTTTCGTTTCGCATCTCTTGTGGAGTGAGCATAGACGTTCATTGTGGTACTGACATCTGAGTGTCCCAACAATTCCTGCACATCTTTTGGGGCAGCTCCATTTGCTAAAAGGTTGCTTGTATAGGTGTGACGTAACTGGTGGAAATGAAAGCCTTCAAATCCCTCTAATGTTTTTGCCACCTTTCTGCAAACAGTCCCCAAAGTAGTTGGAAGTTCCAAACAACCATCCGGTCTTAAACAGACGAAAGAAATTTCTTTATAATCTGTCGGGACTTCCTCTGTTCTGTCTAAACAATAATATTCGTAGTACACTCTGTTTTTCTCTTTGACCTCTTTGTAGTAGTTCGTGTGATAAAGTTCTCCGTACTGCATTCGATTTTTTAACTGCTCTTTCCGGGCATTACGGAAAATCTCTACCAGTGTATCTCCAAAATCAACAACCCTTACTTTTTTCCGCTTGGTTGGTCCGATGATATATTTGCGCTTTGAGCCATCATATCGGATGCTGCGTCTTATGGTAAGGCATTGTTCTTCCAGATTTACGTCCTGCCATGCCAAACCGCAGGCTTCTCCAATACGAAGCCCGGCATAATAGGCTATCTGGATTGGAAGTATTGCGGCTGGGTTCTTTTTTTGCAGATAAGCAAGCAATCTTTCATAATCTTCTCGTGAAATTGGTTGGACATTTCCGTCCATATCCTCATCGGAAAACAAATCCACTTCATCCGTCTGATACCGCAGTTTAATATACTGCATGGGATTGAACGTAATATACTGTTTTGGAAATACTGCAAAGCGGAAAGACTGCTGCATGACTGCGGAAAAAGAATGGATGTAATCTTTGCTGTAACCCTTTCTCTCTTTTCCATCGGGATGAACTCCCCCGAAGGAAAGCAAATCAAAGAAAGATTGCAAATGCTCAGAGGTTACATTTTTTAATTTCCGTTCTGCCAGCGGATGTTTCTTAATATTTCGGATTGTTCCGAGGTAATTCTCCACAGTACCATTGCTGAGCGTACCTGTTTTTAATTCCTCCTCTGCCCACACATCCAGAAGTTGTCCGACTGTGAGATTTTCCGCTTTGGCAACAAATTTCTTTTTCTCATAATCATCCATTGCCTGACGGAGCAGCTTTTCAGTTTCACTTTTGCTTTCTGTTCCAACGCATTCTTTCTGAACAAGATTGCCGCTTGCGTCCTCTACATAGAAGCGGTAGTACCATTTCTTTCCTTTTTTTCTTACAGATCCTTTTGCCATAATCGTATGTCTCCTTTCGATATTAGACAATCGGAACTGATGAAATGCTTCGTGCGTGTAAGTATATCATAACTCCGGTTGTCTTACTATACCGATTCGGAATCTTCGTATAAGACTTCTGATAAAAGATTTGCAAGCCTTTGTTCTGCTGTTTTTGGTTTCTTGGAATAGAGCCTTACAACGTCTGCCATCTCATTAAAAGCATTGATGGTAGGAGTGATTTCCCTTAAGAACATAATCTCATTATATTCATCATTCGATTCAAACCCTATTGTTTTGGCAATATCCGTCTGACCAGCATTCCCCTTGAAGTTTTTGCAGGCGAACTGGAAGGAATCCAAAAACAGACCATATTGTTTTAACATCAGCAGTAATAAATCTTTTGAAAAAGCATCTTCTTCTTTGGTAAGGGCAAGCGGTAACTGTTCCAGAATATCTCCCATCGCATCACGAATCTGTAACTCTCTCTTATCCGTAATGTCGGTTTCATATTCATCTGTTTCCCCTTTGAGCCATTCCACAGATACATGGAGTGCTTCCGAAAGACCTTCCAGCACCATTTTTTTCGTATTGTCAATCGAACCATTCTCATAACGCAGGATTGTAGAAGCGGTAACACCCATCTTTTCTGCGACATAAGGCTGTGTCAGATTCAATTCCAGACGGCGCTGTTTTACTCTGCTGCCTATCAGCTTGCGTAGTTCTTTATCTTTCATGCTGACTGCCTCCTTTTTCGGTATGTATGAATTATAGCATTGTTTTTCTGTAATTGCAATATGCAACTTAAAAATTATTTTTAATATTTCGTAACGCTTGACAAAAAGATATGAAAAGGATATACTTACATCACAAGAATTGCATAATGCAATTTATAAGGAGGTGATTATATGACGCAAAGAAAAATTGCATTATCCATCGAAGAAGCTGCTGACTATACGGGAATCGGCAGAAACACCTTAAGACAGCTTGTAGAATGGAAGAAACTTCCAGTATTAAAGGTTGGTCGCAAAGTCCTGATTAAAACCGATATTCTGGAAATGTTTATGGAAGCGAATGAAGGTCGTGATTTGAGGGATAGAGGAAATGTAAAAGCCGTAACAAGAACTGCGGCAAATTAAAAAGGCGGCTTCCAAAGAAACCGCCAAAGGTTCTATCAGACCGAAGCCATGATATACCTACACGCAAGAAGATTATACCATGTGCTTCTTCTGATACGCAACCGAGAACTTATGTTTGTAAAAGAAAGGGGAATGTAATCATGGCAAAATCAACAAAAAGTTATGAAGAACGAATGCTTGAAATGGAAAAGAAGGAACAGGAAAGCCTTGAAAAAGCAAAACGATATGCAGCACAGAAGAAAGAACTTCTGAAACGAAAGAAAGCCGAAGAAAGTAAAAAACGAACCCATAGGCTCTGTCAGGTTGGCGGTGCGGTGGAATCCGTTCTCGGTGCGCCTATCGAGGAAGAGGACATCCCAAAGCTGATTGGTTTTCTGAAAAAGCAGGAAGCCAATGGGAAATTTTTTTCAAAGGCAATGCAGAAAGAAACACATACCGATATGGAGGAAGTGTAATGGCGGGGGGGGGATGAGTTTTTCATTCCCTTCATTGCTTTTTCATGAAGGGCGCACTTATGGACAACCAGAGGTCGTCCCAATAAGTTTGCCACAAGTGGCAACCGGTCTTCGCTCACGCTTGCCGGGCTCGTTCCGTCGGCGGGGCTTTCAGCCAGACCTGCTCATGCCGCAGGAGGCACTCTTCGCCAGAGGGGCGCATTCCATGCAGGCTGCTATGCGCAGGGCACTCTTACGCAGAGGGCGTTCCGGCAATACTGCTTTTTCTAAAACTGAAAGCAATGTTGCCGGAAATCTATGCCGGATGTGCAGAAAGGGGGAATCCAGACATGGCGATTTTTCATTACACAATCAAAATAGTCGGACGAAGTAAAGGGAAATCTGTTATCTCCGCTTCCGCATATCTCAATGGGGATGTGATGAAAAACGAGGAAACCGGGCGAATCAGTTATTACACTTCTAAAAAAGAAGTGGTCTACACCAGTCTGATGATGTGCGAAAACGCACCTCCTGAATGGCAGATAGTACCAGAAGAAAATATAAAACGCTTTCAAAAATCTGTCCGATACAAAAGGTCAGAAGATAAAGAAGCTGCTTTAGAAAAATTTAAAATCACATTTCAGAAACAACGGTTATGGAATGAGGTATTGAAGATTGAAAAAAGTGCAGATGCCCAACTTGGCAGGTCATTTGAATTTGCCCTCCCCAAAGAATGGAGCAGACAGGAACAGATTCAATATACAGCCGACTATATCAAAAAAACATTTGTGGATAAGGGAATGTGTGCTGATTGGAGTATCCACGACAAAGGGGATGGCAATCCTCATGTCCATCTGCTTCTGACAATGCGCCCTTTTAACCCGGATCATTCTTGGGGGAAGAAAGAAGTCAAAGATTGGGATTTTGTCAGAGATAAAAGCGGAAATATCGTGATTGATGAATCCCATCCGAACTGGTGGCAGGATAAGAAAAACCCTGACCGTCATGGAATCCGTATCCCTGTATTAGATGAAAACGGAATCCAGAAGATTGGTGCAAGAAACCGCCTGCAATGGAAACGGGTACTGACCGATGCTACGGGATGGAACAATCCAAAAAACTGTGAACTGTGGCGGAGCGAGTGGGCAAAGGTGTGTAATGAACATCTGCCTTTGCATAATCAGGTCGATCACCGTTCTTACGAAAAGCAGGGAAAACTCCAGATTCCTACCATCCATGAAGGTGCTGACGCAAGAAAGATTGAACAAAAGTTTCTTGCCGGGCAGGAAATAAAAGGTTCGTGGAAAGTAGCGGAAAATCAAATCATAAAACAACAAAACACGTTATTGCAAAAGATACTGGACACCTTTGGGAAAGTATCAGGTGCATTATCATTATGGAAGGAGCGATTAAATGACATTAGAAGAAAGCCGGGAAATTATACCCTTAATGGAGTCCATGATTGGGCAAATCGAAGAACAGCAGACCTTAATGGCAGAAATGCTTCTGGAAATGCAGAACCGGGACACCCAACTCTCTCTTATGCAGGAACAGAATCAGAAATTGCAAAAATTAAACAGCGAGTTATCCGAGCTGCTCAACATTTTGCCAAATACCGAGGAACTACTTTCCAAGATGGAAGAACAGAAAACGAAGATAGAACTTTTGGAAAACGAAAATCAGCAATGGCAGATATTGGCACAGAAGCTGAACAGCGAAAACAGTTTATTACTGAAACAGAACACCGAATTGCTGAACTGGAACAGCAGGTAGAGAAAGGACGTGATATAGATGAACGAATCCAGAGAATTAAAGAACGCCGAACAGTTGGAAGAACTTCTGCTCTTGACCGAGGAGATACAAGAAGAGTTGGAACAGAAAGACCAGCTTATCGTGGAACTGAAGACGCAGCTCAACGAATCTCTGACCTTGAACGAGAAATTAAACAAAGAGAACAGAGCCGGGAATATTCAAGCATTAAAGAACGACTTGAAGCTGGCAGACAGAGCATTGCGGAGCGAGAAAGAGAAGCTGCGAAGCGCAAACGTCACGATAGAGGAATGTCAAGATAAAATACGATGCTTAACACAACAACGGGATTATGCCCGGACACATCAGAAAATCGTAGGGATACCGGTAGAAAAGCCGGTACTCTATAAAAAATGCGAAGCCTGTGACCGGACAGCCTATCAGAATGCAAAAGCAAGATACGAAACACAAAAAGAGCAACTTGCAGGACAATATAAAGCAAAAACGGTAATGTTCCAAACAACCTTGTTCCTTCTTGCATGGTATTCGCTGACAACCACTCTTTTTCAGGCAGTACAGTCAGATGTGTTCCTTTCCGATTGCAAATCATTCTTCCATGATGCAGCATCATTCATACAAACTTTTATCGGTTGGACGATTGATGCCGGGCAATCTGTGGCACAAATCAGCACAAAAATTCCAAATGAGATTATAGCCGGAATCATATATTGGTTATTGATGATATTGGTTGTTGGAATATGTGTGGCAGGGACAGGGATACTGGCAATACTGATAGAAATAAAGGTTATAGAATTATATAAGAAAAACTGTTGGGATGTTATTACCCTACTGATGATACTGACAAGTGCGGCTGTCATCATTTATTTTGGAGAAGTAATTAAAAAAGCATTATCAATAAATCTGTTGTTCTTTTGGTTAATTTTACAAGGAATATATCTTACAATTCGACGCTATATAAGTCAAGATACTGATTGACTTGATACAAAATATTTGATAAAATATAAATAGAAATACAGCAGATCAAAGGAAGTAAAACTTATGAGAGCAAAGAAAGTGATTGTAGGGGTAGCTATTAGTGCAATGTTAATTTCTTCATCAATTCCAGTAATGGCATTTTCTGTTACAAACGGGAATAAGACATTTGATAAAAAGTGGGAATTGAGCACTACATCTGATGACGGAAAAGGTGTTTTGACTTATGGTTATAATACTCTTGCTATTAATGAAGATTATGCACACGCATATCATTCAACTAAAGATCATTACGCATATGTCAAGAATGGAAATGGTTCTTTTTCGGGTTCAAATGTTGGTAAAGGTAATTGGTCTAAAATTGAGGTTGCTCATAAAGGAAATAGTATTACCTACGGTAATAGCTACTAAACAAAGGTTCGGGATAATGGCTGAGTGGTTGGAATTCCAACCACTCTTTTTTGTGGAGTGTATATAAATGAAGAAAAAAATAAAATATATAGGAATTGTTTTGGTTATTTTGTTCTGTTGCTATAATTTATTTTGGTACTTCGGGAGTTATAAACCATATAACGAATTTCAGAAAGACTTCCCTGAAATAGAAGAATCTGGAGTAAAAATTTACACAGATAAAGATGGATTCCAGTATAGTGTGTCTGTCCCTGATTATTTGCTTTGGAATGGAAATCTTGCGATAGCTGAGTCAGATGTTCGATATGCACTAATTATTTGGATAAAACCATTTCACCAAGGAATAAGTCAAGGCGTGCTATTTAATGACTATAAGGATTTGAATACTCAAATTATGTTGTCAAGTAGCAAAAAAGCTGAAGATCAAGAAGATCAATGGATTGTTGATGAAAATAGCACAATATTGACTACGATATTTGAAAAAGCAAATAAAGTATGGAATCTGGGGTTGAAATAAATGAAAGCAATTAAAAACTTATGTTTGTTTTGTTTCCTGATTTTTGGAATACTTATGCAATCTGAAATATTTCAAGATCAGCTTTGGAACTTTTCTACAGCATATTTTACGTCATCACGCTATGAAGTTGCTAGTGAAGATATGTCGCAGTTTCTGAAAGATGTATCAGAAACTGCAACGGAGAATGATGTACATATTTTTTCTCAGTACAATGAAATCAATAATAAATACCTTTCAACACTTCATATTTATGGCGATGATAAAGTAATCAGACAAACATTAAAAAATACTGCAAACATAGAAGAATCAGAATATACCGCTTTAGTTTCCGGAATTACGAAAGTAAAATTTCATAATCTCTCAGAATTGCAAAGTACCTCTGTGGGTTATGAAAACTTTATCTCATACATAGGAAATGAGGACAATATTATCTCTGCATATCAGAAATTATCAGAAAAATATAGCTTAACTTATCCAGAATATTGGAATTCTACGGAAAAGGACATGATTTTTATTATATGGGGTATGATTATTGCATTGATGATTGTTCTAAATGTAATTGAAGTGGTTAGGCGAAAAAAAGAGGTTGTTGTACGAGTTTCCTTAGGAGAAAGTGCTGGTTTCATAGCATTTAAGGCTGCTTTATTCGATGTAACTTTTGACATTGCATTATTTATTGTTGCAAAAATATTGCTGTCAAATTATATATCGGGAGCATATGAGAATAGACTCGTCACAATTTTATATTCCATTGGAATTATTCTTTCCACTATTCCATATTGTTCTTTTTGCTTTTTTGATATTAGAAAGGCATTCGCAAATGCAACACACAAAAGAGGAGTGGATTTTTTAATTTATTCGTTAAAATTTATAGCAGGGGTAGCCGCTGTTTTTACAATTACCACTAATATTAGTAGTATTCATAATAACCTATTTACAAATGAACATTTGTTAGAAGAATATTATGATGCAAATTATTTTACCGTAAAGACTACTGATTTTAATGCTGAAAAAGAAGAAGCTTTTTGGAATAAACTATACAAGAATGAATATAACACATTAAAGCCTGTAATATGCTTGAATATTTTAAATGATAAAAATGATGTGATATATGTAAATAATCATGCAAAAGATATGTTACAAGGTTTTACGAAGCAGATAAATGCAGTAGAGAATGAATCTTCTGATTTGATTATTTTCATTCCAAAGAATAGATATTTTGCTAAAAACAAGCAATTAGCCTATGACTCCTTGAGCCATGTTTTAAATCATGATAATTTACAACAATTAAATATTCAGTACATAGAGTATAGCGAAACAGAATACTTTTCCTATTTAGATACAAGTAGAATAAATGGTATCGAAAAAAGCAAAAATCCGATAATTATTTATCAGGCAAACAAAGATTTAGCAGTCAATGGTGGGTATCTTGAAAGCTATAAAGCAGGAGCAGTTTTATTTCAATGTGATGAAAAACAGCTAAGAAATATCAGCAAAAAGTATGAAGATATGCTTGGAAATTATCAGCTAGTAATTACAAACGTACATGAACAGTATTTATATAATCACACATTTTTAATAAAACTCGTGGGATTTTTAAGTTCTCTTTGTACGATTGTATTGCTTTTAAATATTATGATTATTGTTACAGTAAGTAGACTAGAGTTCCGAGAAAATGCAATGAAAATTTCCTTGATGAAAATCTTTGGATATAGTTTATTTGAACGGCACAAAACACTTCTTAAAATGATTGTAGTGGAAAATTTTGTGATATTAGTAGGTATGCTTATCTATTCTTTATTATCGGTACAGACTGAAGTAGGAATTAGCATTCTTGTTAGTTCATTTATGGCACTAATAGAATTTACAATTATTTTCTTTAATATCACAATTGTTGAAAAAACAAACATACCGAAATCATTAAAAGGAGGTTGCTTATGATAACAATTGAAAATCTATGCAAAGCATATAATGATAAAATTTTGTTCAAAAATTTTCATTTGGAAATTCCAGATAGCCGTTTTTTGGTAATTAGTGGCGAAAGTGGATGCGGAAAAAGTACTTTACTTAATATGATTGGAGGTATTGAAACTCCTGACAAAGGTTCTATTATTGTGAATGGTTTTGATGTGGCAAAAAAAGGAAAAAAGCAGAAATATTTCAAAGAAGTTGTTGGATTTTTATTTCAAAATTTTGCCCTTTTGGAAAACAAAACAGTAAAAGAAAATCTAGAAATAATAAAAAAATCAGGTAGAACGGATATTTCAATAAATGAAGCTCTTGAAAAAGTTGGTTTACAGAAAGTAATTAACAAAAAAGTCTATCAATTATCTGGTGGCGAACAGCAGAGAGTTGCGTTAGCTCGTTTAATGCTAAAGAAATGTTCGATTGTATTAGCAGACGAACCAACTGGTTCCTTAGACAAAAAAAATAGTGAGATTGTTATGAATATATTGCATGAGTTAAGTGAACAGGGAAAAACAGTTATTGTTGTAACTCATAGTGAAGAAATTGTAGCACAAGAAAAGCATGTTCTATATTTATAATTACCCATAATAGAAGAATATGTTCTTTCGGGAGACACCTCCTCTAAGAACATATTCTTTTGGTTAAAATTGATTATAAAGATACTTTTATTTCAGTATATTCGCTATATTGATGGGATATATATTTGCATATTATTTATATGGATAAGGATTATAACTCTAGTGAGTCTTCTGCATCTACCCACATCTGTAAATTACCCTCAAGATATAATCTTGCATATTCCAAAGGCTCATCCACAGCCAATGAAGTAAGCGCACATTCTGATCCGTATGTGGTTTTTAGATTTTTTTCAGCTTTCCAGCAATCAATGCGAAGCATATATCCGGCACTTGTGTAAACATCAATACTATCGTGATTTATGTTGTATTCTGCATAAATTGTTCTCATCGTATCTTATCTCCATTTTCTTTTAATAATCAGTTATAGAGTTAAATATCGAAAACATTTCAATCAGTTCACCATGTCGTTATTGTTATACTGTGTTATGAAATTTTCTTTCCCTTATTTTTTCCCATATTAAGGTTCATGAAAACCAATGTGAGAATATAACACAAGGGAAAGAGTAAGGGAAAGCTCACTTGCTACAAACTTAGTATTTTCAAGGGTTTGCGAAGAATTTGATAATTAAATATAACAGTTATTAAATTTCCTAAAATATGTGAAATATCAACTGGAATTTATCAAGCTGTTAATTTTGAAAATTTCTTTGAAAATCTATTGACTCCTACGCAACGTAATAGTTTACGATATGTTTATCGAGAGGAGGAAATGACAATGATGACAGTGAATGAGGTAAGTAAATTAACAGGAATGAGTATACGCACTCTGCAGTATTATGATACCATTGGTCTCTTAAAACCTATTGAATATACAGAGTCAGGTTATAGGCTGTATGACGATACATCCTTGGAAAGGCTGCAACAAATTTTACTGTTTAAAGAATTGGAATTTCCGCTTAAGGAGATTAAAAAGATAATTGATGCCCCTAACTTTGACAGGAATAAAGCATTAGAGCAGCAGATTGAATTGCTTACTATGAAAAAAGAGCATCTTGAAAATCTTATTAGTTTCGCTCGAGGAATAAAAGGAATAGGAGTGAAATATATGGATTTTAAAGTATTTGATACAACAAAGATTGATGAGTATTCTAAACGAGCAAAAGAACAATGGGGACAAACCTCTGAGTATAAGGAGTTTGAAGAGAAAACAAAGAACTGGACGAAAGATGATGAAGCTACTGTTGCAAATGAGTTTATGCAATTATTTGTTGAATTCGGACAAATGAAAGAAATGGACCCAGAAGATGAACAGGTGCAGTTGCAGGTAAGGAAACTTCAGGATTACATTACAGATCATTTTTATACATGTTCTGATAAGATTTTATGCGGTCTTGGAAGAATGTATGCCGGTGGAGGAGAACTTACGGAAAATATTGATGATGTTGGAGGAGTTGGCACAGCAGAGTTTGCAAGTAAAGCTATTGATATATTTTATATGAGCGGAAGGTAAATTCCAGTAATACGCTCTGTTGATGCGCTGATTTTTCTACGATATACTCCTTCAAAAAGGAGTGTGCTCTTATGGGTAGAGAAATTTATGACATCATCAATGACATGGCGGAAGTATTAAATGCATCGCAGATGGCAAAGGAGACAAAGAGAGGAAAGCATATTTTGATGCTAAGACCAAAATTCATTTGTTGAATTATATTGAATCAAGGACAGATAATAATATAGCGTTATTTGTGTCGTTAAACAAACCATACAGTAGACTTACTGAAAGCGGTGTGGAGTTACGATTACGAGAAATGGGGAAGAAGTTAGGTGTAGAAAAGGTACACCCACATAAGTTCAGAAGGACTATGGCCACCAGAGCAATTGAGAAAGGTATGCCGATTGAACAGGTACAGAAAATTCTGGGACATGAGCAAATAGATACAACGCTCAGATATGCAATGGTTAATCAAAACAATGTGAAGCTATCGCATCGAAAATATATTTCATAGATTGATTTGTAACGCAAAAGACGTTACAATAAAAGAAAGATGGAGGTGTATTCTATGGGAAAAACAGCAACATTAAATATAAGAGTAAATCCAGATGTAAAAGAAAATGCAGAAAGTGTATTGGCACAATTAGGGATACCAATGGCTACTGCTATAGATATGTATTTAAAACAAATATCATTAGTAGGAGGAATTCCTTTTTCTGTTGTATTACCAAAAGCGGCTAATTCAGTGAATGCAGATATGATGTCTGTTACACAGATTCATCAAAAGTTAGAAAAAGGATATGCCGATATAGAGAAAGGAAATGTTGAGGATGCAGCTAGTGCGTTTGTGGCATTTAGAGAGAGGCATTAATGAAGCACTATAAGGTAGAGATTACAAAAGAAGCTTTGCAGGATATGGAAGATATATACAATTATATTGCTATAGATTTGCTTGCTCCGGATAATGCAATGGGACAATATAATCGCATTGCTGATGAAATACTTACATTAGACACTTTCCCGGAACGATTTAGGATTATGGATTCTGAGCCGGAAAAGAGAATGGAGTTGCGTAGAATGCTCGTCGATAATTATTCAGTATTTTACACAATCCGTGACGAAAGGGTAATTGTAACGGATGTGTTATACACGGCATCTGATATAGAAGCACGTTTGAGAGGCGAGCTATAAAAGCACGCGTTTATTTGAATTTGTCGACTTGTTAATTTCCAATTTTTAGTGATAGGGAGATACACAATGAATGGTTTGATTATAAAGGTACTCAGCATAAGTATTGCGGTAGTAACCGTAGTATACTTGATTATTTATAAAGGAAATACCATGATTACAAAGATATTTAGCGTGTGTATTATAGCAGCAATGGTAATATACTGGATTGTTTATGAAAGAAATACAAGAAAGCGAAAAAAACAGGAATTACAGCGTGATGACTATTTATTTGCGAAAGAAAACGATTTGCCGTTACAGATAAATTGGAATGAGATAAATGACTTTTTGTCAGATTCCGGATATGGTGTAAATATGCCAATGGAGAATTGGTTTATGATGGATTGGGCGATACAGCCCTGTGTGGAGAATGGTATAAAAGAAGGAAAGTTTTCTATGAAAGGATTTCGAGTGTTACAAGCTTTAAGTAACGATATGAAACACATTTTTTATGATGTGAGGTTTAATTATGACCGTGGTCCGGATATAGAAGATAAAAATAGGAAGTACGAAGCCGTAAAAAAGGTGTTGGATACAAAATACGCCGGTTTGTCAGAAGAAGTACGGAAAAATATATATGACCAATTTGTTAAGATATATGAAAGAAAAATCTAATTACAATACAAAGGAGGAAGCCGTTGGTTTTTTAATGAATGAAACTAATCTTACATATGAAGAATGTTCTAAAGCCAACGATTTCCATATTAGACTAAATAAGAAAAATTAATATACAATTCCAGTTTGTTGGTTATAGTGAAATTCGTTTCGTGAAGACGCCAGAAAAAGTGTGGCAACGAATATTGATTAAATTTTTGAAATAGACATAAATTACCCAATGTTGAAGGGATATATAGATGCATATTGGGTGAAAAATTCCAATATGAAAAAATCACCCAATCAAAATGGGAAGAAGTTCAGAGGACGATGGGGAAATTGTTGAAATATGAAAAAATTCCCCAATTGCGGATGAATGTGTAGGGAAGGATTGGGTGAATATTTGGAATGAAAAAAAACACCCAATGCAGGAGAAAATGTTATCGTAATGCGGTGCCATTCGCATTACGCTGCGCTTCATGCTCATGTCGCGCTGGCGCGCTATACATCCAGTCCGAAAATCAGCCGATTGTGAGCAAGCTCCCATGGCTGATTTCGTCCTGCCTGTGCACCGCTTGTAGAAACGCGCAAATTCCAGTTTATAGAGTTAAAAAATATAAGTTAAGGAGGCATGTATTATGAAAAAAGTAATCTATCTGCTTGTATTATGTATGGTGCTGGGAATGGCTGGATGTGGAACGAATCAAGAAAATAAAGAACCTGTGTCTGGAAATGTGTCCGTAGAAACAGAAAATAAAGAAAATGATGATGTAGTACAAAATGAGCAAATAGCAGATACTGGCTCATATCCTCCATGTGTTATGGTTGATGGTGTTATATATAAAGACACAGGATATGTAGCGTCAATGCCTGGTTGTGGAACAATGGATGGAGAAATTGTGTCAACAGTGGCAGGGACAGAGTTACCATCTGAAAATAATCAATCAAATTTCGGAAGCGGATATCATTATCAAAGGAGTTCTGAAGGTCAGCTCATAGTAGTCATTGATGACGAACGAATCATATTTAGAGATATTGAAAAAGATGATACGTCTATTCCAATAGAGGTTATCAATTTTAATGCAAAAGTAAAAGAAATTACCGATGATGGAGAACTTCTTGTAACGCATGTGAGTACAGCTGAAGGCTTTTGTCAGATGAATGATGGAGAGTATTATGTATCGGCAGAAAATTTAGCGGAAGATGTTCAGGTGGGAGATATCGTTACAATATGGTTTAATGGAATGATTCAAGAAACATACCCTGCTCAATTGGGGGTAGTTTATAGAATCATTAAAACACAATAATTAGTCAAATTCCAGTTTGTAGGGAACAACAGATAAGACAATTTTATAATAAAACAGCGTCAGAGCATTTATGTGTAAAAAGCATGAATGCTCTTTTTTGTGCATTTATGGATAAAGAACAGGAAAGCAGCTTTTGGACAAGTTGTCCAGAAGTTCAAATAAAAATGAAGGAGGACACCTGATGTATAGCAAAAATGGTATTCCGTGGGTAAGACCACCCACACATGACAGAAAGCACAAAAAAGCAAGGGGAGAGGAATTGGGATAAGCATGAATGTATTTGCAGTAGTGAAAGAAAATGTCACTGCAAGGCAGGTGGCTATGCAGTATGGCATCAAAATCAACCGGAGTGGGCTGGCTTGTTGTCCGTTTCATAAAGACAAGACTCCCAGCATGAAGATTGATAAGAGATACTATTGTTTCGGCTGTGGAGATACCGGAGATGCGATAGATTTTGTGGCAAAATATTTCGGGCTTGCACCAAAGGAAGCTGCAATGAAGATTGCATCTGACTTTGGACTGAATTATGACGCAACCAACCGGGCACCACCGAAAAAGATGGCACCAAAGAAAACACCGGAGCAGATACTGGATGAAGAGCAGAAGCAGTGTTTTTGTGTTCTGTCAGACTATTATCATCTGTTAAGGAAATGGAAAACAGAATATGCACTGAAGAGCATGGATGAGGAATGGCATCCCTGCTTTGTAGAAGCTCTGCAGAATATCAGTAAAGTGGAATATCAGCTTGATACTCTCCTTGAAAAGGATATCCCTGACAGAGCTTCTGTTGTTTCTGACATTGGAAAGGGGGTGAAGTCGATTGCAGGAAGAATTGAAGAGTATCGGAGAAGTCAGGGCGATGCTGGAGAGCACAGAAAAGGGAGAAGTCAGGAAAACAGTCGGTAACTATCGTCTGATTTTGATGAATGACCCTAATCTGCAGGGTGCATTCCGTCTGAACATGTTTACGGATAAAATCGACATTACAAGGGATTTGGGATGGTATCGTGAAAGCGACAGCCTGACGGATGTTGATTTGAAATTCCTTGTTGTCTACCTTGAAAAGCATTATGGATTATCCAACGAAAAGCGGATTGAGGATGTGATAAAGGTCGTGGCAAATGAAAACAGATACCATCCGGTTCTTGACCGCATCAATTCCATAACATGGGATGGCAGGGAGAGGATACGCTATGCACTGCATCATTTCTTAGGGGCAGAGGTCAGTGAGTACACCTATGAGGTAATGAAGCTTTTTATGATAGGGACGATAGCAAGAATTTCATGCCCGGGCATCAAGTTTGAAGTAATGCTCTGCCTGGTAGGTGGTCAGGGAGCCGGTAAATCCACTTTTCTGCGTTTCCTTGCCATGGAAGATGACTGGTTTACGGATGACTTGAAGAAAATGGATGATGATAATGTATACCGAAAAATACAGGGGCATCTGATTATAGAGTTCCCTGAAATGGTGGCAATTCTCAATGCCAAGAATGTGGAAGATACCAAGTCCTTTATGAGCAGACAGAAAGACACTTACAAGACCCCATACGACAGGCATCCCAAAGACCACAAGAGGCAGTGCGTGTTTGCCGGTTCATCAAATTCGCTGGATTTCCTGCCTATGGACAGGTCGGGAAACCGAAGATTTCTGCCTATTCTTTGCAATATGGAAGAGGCGGAAACTCATATACTCGATGATGAAAAGACATCAAGGGAATATATCGACCAGATGTGGGCAGAGGCTATGGAAATCTACAGGAGTGGCAAATGCCAGCTGAGGCTTCCGAAAGAGATGGAAAAAGAGCTTTGTGAGTATCAGAAGCAGTTTATGCAGGAAGATACCAAGAAAGAGCTGATTCTTGACTATTTGGAGCATTACGAGGGAAGCATGGTATGTTCAAGGCAGTTATATTCTGAGGCATTGGGAAATGACGGAAATCCGGCACAATGGGAAATTCGTGAGATTAATGACATTATGAATAACTGCAGTGATTGGATTGCCTTTAGTAATCCAAGACATTTTCCTGAACCATACCGCAGGCAGAAAGGATGGGAGAAGCCTGACAACAGAGGTCAGGATTTTCAACCGATAACCAAGGAGCAGATGGAGCAGTTATCATTGCCACCGGAGTGGATGGAGAGATAAATGCCTGATAGGTTGTCGGCTGGTTGTCTATCCCGTTGCCAACCCCGTTGTCGGTTCTATGTTCTATAAAACCTTATATTTACTATGTTTTTAAGGGATATATATAGTTCTGACAACGAAAGCAACGGAATATTTGAGAAAAAGTAAATTTAGGAAAAGTAACTATAAATAAAAGGAATTGAGAGTTTTTAGAGGTCGGTTGTCAGCTTCCGGTTGTCAGCTGAAAGAGGCTCTTCCTTACCAGGCAGACATAAAGGAGAACACAAATGGAGAATAGAAAATCACACACACCGGTAGCACTCAGAAAGCAGATAGGTGGCACAATGTATGTTGTGAGAGTGCATTTCAATGAGGATGCCGAAGAAAGCATGAAGGACAAGATAAAGAGGCTGATTGAGAATGATGTTAGGGCAAATCAGCATACGGCATAGGTAGAAAAGCATATGGAAAACTTGCATATATTGTGGTATAATTAGTATGTTCAATAAGAGCGAAAAATAAGAATATTCTTAACAGATGAATTTATGGAAGGGGGAATTTATCATGAGGAAGAATGTAAAAATCATTGTTGGTGTCGTTGTGCTTATTCTTGTACTCGTTGTTGGTTCTTTTGTAGGACTCATAATTAACCGTACCAACGACCATAAATTTGGGAGATATGTATCAACGGAAGGTCCTTGGGGAATGACTGCCACCTGGGTATCGGAGGACAGTGCCAGTTATCTTGTCTGCAAGAAGGAAAACGATGAACCGTTTGCCAATGTTACAGCCTATTTTCAGGGTGTGGACGGTTGGCAGGCCTATGAGTTGAATAGCATCGATAGAATTGTTTATCTGGACATTGTAAAAGATGGCGTTGTTGTTGACGGCACCAGCGGCTATATGAAATTTGATGGAACTACATTTACTATTACAGATCTGGACAAAGATACCTTTGGTGCAGATGAATTTCATTATGTCATTACCGATAAGGAGTTCAGTCCCGAATAAAGTGTCAAACCTATTCCAGTTTGGGCATGAGGTTGCCGAAAATCAAAAGTGAATAAAAATGACTTTATAGCCATTGTGGAGAAATCTACAGTGGCTTTTTTCATGCAATGAAATGTATGGGTACTAAAAAGTCTTTGACATTTTGTTTCAGGTAAGACAGCCAAGAGTATTCTGGTTTCCTGTGGTGCGAGACTTGCACCATTTGACATCAAGGAAGTCAGGGAGATAACAGCATATGATGAACTCGACTTAGGGGACATCGGTAGAAGAAAGACAGCATTGTTTGTCATTATTTCGGATACAGATGATTCCCTTAATTTTTTGGTATCAATCATGTACACACAGCTTTTCAATCTGCTCTGTACGATTGCAGACGATGAATACCATGGAAAGCTCCCGGTACATGTTAGGTGTATCTTAGACGAGTTCACAAACATCGGACAGATTCCGAAGTTTGACAAGCTGATTGCAACCATACGAAGCAGAGAGATATCGGCTTCCATTATCCTACAGTCTAAGGCACAGTTAAAGTCAATTTATAAGGATAACGCAGAGACGATCGAGGGTAACTGCGATACATTTCTGTTTTTAGGTGGCAAGGAAAAGTCAACATTAAAAGATCTGTCGGAAGTGCTGGGTAAGGAAACTATTGACACATACAACACATCTGATACCAGAGGAACATCTCAGTCCTATGGTCTGAACTATCAGAAACTTGGACGAGAGCTTATGAGCCAAGACCGCCTGGCTCTTATGGATGGCGGCAAATGTATATTGCAGGTGCGTGGAGTAAGACCGTTCTTTTCAGATAAGGTTGATATAACCGCACACGAGATGTACAAAGAGCTTTCGGATTTTGACAAGAAAAATCAATTTGATATTGAGAAATATGTTTCCGAATATGGCAGACCGAAGTTTTCCAAGAAGGATAAGTTCATAGAACTTGACCTTACCGGAGTGAAGTATCCGGATGATCTGGTGAACTTTGCCATAGAGGAAGCCGGGATGATGAAGAAAGCAGAGCAAAACGAAGCAGCGGCTTTACAGTAAAAAGAATAAATGAGGGGAGAATCCTTCATGTGTGTATTTGCCGCTGCTCCTGATCTATCACCACAATAGACCGCTCTTATTATATCACGGAGGGTCGAAAAATAAGAGATTAAAAGGAGATTATTTATTATGAATTTACTTATGAATTATGCCATGACTGCCATGTCAGGCTCTAACTTACTTTCAAGTGTTGCGTCATTTTTTGCTTCACACAAGCTGCTTGCAAACCTGCTTATCCTGCTTGACTATACATCGTTCCTTACAAGCGGTGTATCAGCACTCAAGGTCGTTATCATTGCAGTAGGCGGTGGTCTTGCAGTTCTTGGCGTTGTAAATCTGCTTGAAGGTTATGGTAATGATAACCCGGGTGCAAATGCTCATGTACGGTAGAGAAGCACAAAGCAAAACAAGGATAGCCAGCCCTGCCACTATTCCGAAGTCAGGGGAACGCAATAGAAAAATTCATAGCTGTATGCTATACTTAATTAGCATTTGAACATATCAAGCTGACACAGCAATCTCTTTACTTGCCGTTAATGCGCGTCTACCAATAGTCCGCACAAAGCAAGAGTAGCGTAAAGGTATAAAAATTTCAAACTTCTTTGTAACGAAATTCCGATTTCTCCGTCTAACCTATGAAGCTGAAGGAGGTGATGACAAGTATGGACTATGAAAAACTCTATAAAGCCTACTATTTACAGGTATACTCGTATACTATTTCTCTTGCCAAAAATCGTGAGATAGCAGAGGAAATCACGCAGAACACATTCTATAAGGCTGTTTCTACAACATCACAATTCAAAGGTAAGTCAGATGAATTGA
Organism: Clostridium sp. L2-50; assembly: GCF_000154245.1. Lineage (NCBI taxonomy): Bacteria > Bacillati > Bacillota > Clostridia > Eubacteriales > Clostridiaceae > Clostridium > Clostridium sp. L2-50. Next base: position 34,589 of record NZ_DS480324.1, read on the forward strand.
CATGGCTCTGCTCCATAGCAAAAAATCTTTACCATGATGAAATGCGAAGCCGTCAGCGAGTAGCTGATGTGAGTGAAATCAATGACTTGCCATCAAATGAAAATGTTGAGAACTCAGTTGCAGATTCTGACATGGCGTTCCGCATACACCTCGTTCTTCACCGTTTGGAAGAACCATACAAAGAAGTCTTTCAGCTTCGCGTATTCGGGGAACTATCTTTTTCACAAATCGCTGCAATTTTTGGAAAAACAGAATCATGGGCGAGAGTTACTTATCATCGTGCAAAGCTAAAAATTCAAGAAAGGATGGATGAAAAGCATGAGTAAACAATGCGATATTGTTCGAGATATTCTTCCGCTGTATGTTGACGATGCTTGCAGCGAAGCAAGCGCAGAGATGGTAAAAGAGCATTTGAACGCCTGTGCTGACTGTAACGCAATTTATCAGAAATTGCTTTCTCACACGAGCGAAGATGTTCTTCACGAAGAAAGCGAAAGCGTTATTATGCGCCATGAGGCAAAAGAAAAGCAGAGAGGCAGAAAAAAGATAACGATTGCTGTTCTCGTTTCCATCGCTCTTTGTATCATTGCAATTTTTACAGCTCTCTTTCTGTTACCTATAAACATTGCTTATGAGCCTGTCAAAATCGACTTCCCATTTGAGGTTGAAGATGTCGAAAACGTTGAAATGTACCACTATGACGGAGTGCCTGCATCAGCAGAAAAGAAAGTAGTTGTTGCTGAAAATGATATAAAGACCCTGTATGATAAGTTCAAGGGCTTATCCCTAAAAGACAAAACGACTGAGGAAACTGCCGGAGCAGATGTGACCAGCTTTAGATTTAACCTCTCAGATGGAACAAGCTACGATTTGATTTACGCCTGCTATGGGGTTAAAAACGGCGAATTGAAGTCAGCAGCAGGCGGTTTTAAGTATTTCACAAGTGCGGATATCGGCTCTTATTGGAACAATTTGAATACGGAACTTGAGGCAATTCCTATCAATGAGAGTGAATTGCCGTGAGCAGATAGCAAACCCAGCCGAGCCTGTCAACGGTCAAGATGAACGGCGCAAATGCGCCGCCGTTGACAGCCCCGCCCGTCTTTGCTGTTCGGTAATCAAGAGGGCGACAGCACAAGATGCTGCCGCCCTCTGCCATTATTCAGAAAGGGGGATTTTCCATGACCGAACACGAAAAGTATCAAGAACATATCCGGCATACACACGATGCCTTTTGCAAGACTGTTATTCGCCACGCTGCCATAGACGCAGCCCGGAGCATACGGAGCCGCCGCAAGCGGGAAATCTCGCTTGAATATCTGATAGAAGAAAAACACTATCCATTCAGTACCACAGATAAATACTTTGCGGAGCAATCCGGCATGACCAGCTATCCGCTTTTCGTCTGTGGTCAGATGGTGCTTTTGGAAAGTCCAGAGCTTGCCGCAGCCCTGTCCGCACTATCACAGATGGAACAGGAAATCATTTTCTTGTACTACTTCCAACGATTGACGCATAGGGAGATTGGACGGAGATATGGACGGGCTGGCAACACAACCGGGCGGCGTATTCAGATGATTTTACGGCGGCTACGGGCAGAGTTGGAGGGTTTGTCCTATGAGCCAGCTACTTCCCTATGAGACAATCGTTAAGGCAAGCGAGGGCGACCCGGAAGCTGTTGCCGCCGTCCTATCCCATTATGCGGGATATGTCCGCTCTTGTGCGAAAATGGACGGACAGATTAACACGGATATGCAGGAGCATATCGTCAGGCAACTGATAGAAAGCCTGTTGAAGTTCCACTTTGACCGCTAAACAGAAAAGTTGTATAATTAGAGCCTGACAAATTAAACTTCAATGAGGGTAGAGCAAATGGAACAGATTATCAATTATAGAGACATACCCACAGATAAAAGGATTGACATATTAAATGCTCTTGAGCGAATAGGTTTTTTTCCGGCATACGGCGGCGTGAGAACAATGCAGCAAATTATGGAAAAGTCAGTTCCAGGTTCAGGCCCACAATTCTATTTCGTTTTCCGTGAAAATGAGTTGATAGGGTACAATTTTCTCATTGGGGACACTAAGAAATATAAAGCGTTCCCATGGCTTGCTATTAGCAATATGGATGAGCAGAAGTTGACTGTTTGTGAAGAACTGATGAAAATACAAATTGCCTTTTTTGAAGAACTCGGAATGCAAAAGATAGCAGATCATTGCGTTAGGATTATGGAAGATTACAGAAAAGGAATTGGAAAGCGGAAAGAAAGCGATTGCAGATAAATTCCATTTGAAAAACGGCTGACAATTTAATACCGCCGCCCATCACAGCGGCAGATAAGCAGTAAATCTTGAAAAGGTTTACTGCTTTTTTTGCGCCCATTTTCAAAAATCTTTGGCAAACCACACCGCCGGATTGTTGTAGGGAGCAGACAGGGAAAATAAAAAAATTTTCGCTGCGTTTGCCAAAACGCCCCCTTTTCACCGTTGTAGTGGTGAACAGCGGGCAGAACACGCCGCCGCAATCGCTATATTGGTGGAGCAAGCCAGTATATCCGCAAACCAGAGCCGCCGAGGAAAGCGGTAGTTTTTTAGAGCAAGATTCTACCACGGTGCCAAAATCCGCATATCTGCGGTTTTGCCCCTTTGGTAAATCTTGTTGGGGAGTGCCTTCCCCAAACCCTGCTCATGCGCCCTGTCGGGCGAGAAAGGAGGTCAACGCTTGAAGAAAAAATACAACACACCCCACCGCTGCCATGTGGTCAAAACCCGCATGACCGAGGAAGAATACGCCGACTTTACCGAGCGGCTGAAACACTATGACATGAGCCAAGCCGAATTTATCCGGCAAGCCATTACACGGGCGACCATTCGCCCCATCGTTACCGTTTCCCCGGTCAATGATGAACTGTTGTCCGCCGTTGGCAGGCTGACCGCCGAATACGGAAAAATCGGTGGCAACCTCAATCAGATTGCCCGCGCCCTCAACGAGTACGGCACACCATACAACGCCCTGTCCGTTGAAGTCCGCGCCGCCATTTCTGACCTTGCTGCCTTGAAGTTTGAAGTCCTGCGAAAGGTAGGTGACGCTGTTGGCAACATTCAAACATATCAGCTCTAAAAATGCGGATTATGGCGCAGCCGAGCAGTACCTCACCTTTGAACATGACGAGTTTACCATGAAGCCCACCCTTGATGAAAACGGGCGGCTCATGCTCAGGGAGGACTATCGAATAGCCACGCTGAACTGCGGCGACGAGGATTTTGCCGTTGCCTGTATGCGCTCCAATCTCCGCTATGGGAAGAACCAGAAGCGGGAAGATGTAAAAAGCCACCACTACATTATCAGCTTTGACCCACGGGACGCGGTGGACAACGGTTTGACCGTAGACCGGGCGCAGGCGTTGGGCGAGGAATTTTGCCGGAAGCAGTTTCCCGGACACCAAGCCATTGTCTGCACCCACCCGGACGGACACAACCACAGCGGCAATATCCATGTGCATATCGTTATCAATTCTCTGCGGATAGAGGAAGTTCCGTTCCTGCCTTACATGGACAGACCGGCAGACACCCGCACCGGGTGCAAACACCGCTGCACAGACGCGGCGATGGAATACTTCAAAGCCGAAGTCATGGAGCTGTGCCACCGGGAAAATCTCTATCAAATCGACCTTTTGCATGGCAGCAAAAACCGCATTACCGAGCGTGAGTATTGGGCGCAGCGGAAAGGGCAGGCAAAGCTGGACAAGGAAGCTGCTGCCTTGCCAGCCGAGGAGCAGCCAGCCAAGCCCACGAAGTTTGAAACAGACAAGGAAAAATTGCGGCAGACCATACGCACCGCGCTGTCCTCTGCCGCAAGCTATGGCGAGTTCGCCGCCGTTCTCTTGCAACAGGGCGTGACTGTCAAGGAGAGCCGAGGGCGGCTATCCTACCTCACGCCGGACAGGACAAAGCCCATTACCGCCCGCAAGCTGGGAGATGATTTTGACCGCGCTGCCGTTCTTGCCCTTTTGGAACAGAACGCCCACAGAGCCGCCGAGCAGACCGCAACCGTACCCGAATACCCCCGCAACATAAGGGAGCGTTTGCAGGGCAAAAAAGCTGTCCAAACCACCCCGGAAAAGGACGGTATTCAGCGCATGGTTGACCGGGCAGCGAAGCGAGCGGAGGGAAAGGGCGCGGGCTATGATTGCTGGGCGGCAGTCCACAATCTGAAACAAATGGCGGCTACCGTTGCCGCCTACGGGCAGTACGGCTATTCGCCGGAGGAGCTGGACGCAGCCCTTGTATCCGCCAATGCGGATTTACAGGACAGCACCGCCAAGCTGAAAGCCCTGGACGCTGCTATCCGGGAGAAAAAGGAGCTTCAGACACAGGTGCTTGCCTATGCCAAGACCAAGCCTGCCCGTGACGGTCTGAAAGCGCAGAAAACGGAAAAAGCCCGCAGCGCCTACCGGGAACGGCACGAAAGCGATTTTATCATAGCGGACGCAGCCACCCGTTATTTTCGGGCGCATGGCGTTTCCAAGCTGCCAAGCCATAAAGCCCTGCAAGCGGAAATCGAACGGCTTACCGCCGAAAAGAACGCCCATTACAACGAATACCGGGAGAAAAGAGCCCGTGTCAAGGAGCTGCATACCGTGAAAAGCAATCTTTCTCAAATCCTGCAAGGCGAGAAAGACAGAGAGAAAAAGCACGAACATGAGCGTTAAAAACCGCCCCGAAACGATACCAAAACGGGGATATGCCCTGCACCCTATCCGCAATACTGCCCACCTTTGAAACGGGGTGCACAGCGCAGGAAATCCCCGAAAATGACACCGAGAAACTACATTTTTACCGACCTATCCGCTTATACCAGCGGAAACGGCAGAAAGGAGCGAGAAATGCCACGCATGAGCAAAAAGCGGCGGTTGGAATGGAGCTTTTTCCTCAACCACCGAAACCGTATTACCTACAATGACCTTTGCCGGGGCTGCACACACGGCTGCAAGCAGAGCTTCCGGGCGATTATCGTCCTCTGCCCCCGGTATTTCTCTAAGAGATGGAAACACAGGGAGGACACCGCCAATGGCAGATAACCGCAAATATTACTACCTCAAACTGAAAGAAAACTTCTTCGACAGCGATTCCATTGTGCTGTTGGAGGACATGAAAGACGGGATTTTGTATTCCAATATCCTCTTGAAGCTGTACTTAAAATCGCTGAAAAATGGCGGCAGATTGCAGCTTGACGAGCATATCCCCTATACCGCCCAGATGATAGCCACGCTGACCCGTCACCAAATCGGGACGGTGGAACGGGCATTAGCCATCTTCCAGCAGTTAGGGCTTGTGGAGCAGCTTGACTGCGGGCTGCTTTATATGACCGACATCGAGCTGATGATCGGTCAATCCTCTACCGAAGCGGAACGGAAACGCGCCGCAAGGCTTGAAAATAAGGCACTTTTGCCGCCGCGGACAAATGGCGGACATTTGTCCGACATTCGTCCACCAGAGATAGAGATAAAGAAAGAGATAGATATAGAGTTAGAAAAAGAGGGAGAGTTAAAGGGACAAGCCATCGCCCGCAGCTATGGCAGATATGAGAATGTATTTCTGACTGATACGGAGCTTTCCGAACTGCAAGCGGAGCTGCCCGAAAAATGGGCGTACTACATTGAGCGGCTTTCCGGCTATATCGCGTCCACGGGCAAGAAATATAAAAACCACGCCGCCACTATCCGCAGATGGGCGGCAGACGATACCGCAAAGGCTGCCCCGAAACAGGGCATACCCGAATACGCCTGCAAGGAGGGCGAGAGCTTATGAGTAATCTGTTTACAGAACGAGTTTTGAATATGGCGGCTGTTACCCCACAGCCGGAGGACTACACGGGCGAGGACGGACTGCTTTACTGCGGCAAGTGTCACACTCCGAAAGAAGCCTACTTCCCGGAAAAGCAAGCCGCCCTGTTTGGGCGTGACCGCCACCCGGCAGAATGTGACTGCCAGAAAGCCCAGCGTTTGGAGCGTGAAGCCGCCGAACAGCGCAGAAAGCACCTTGACACCGTGGAGGACTTGAAACGCCGGGGATTTACCAATCCTACCATGCAGGAATGGACTTTCGCCAACGACAACGGGAAATGCCCGCAAATGGAGATTGCACACTTCTATGTGGAGCATTGGGAAATCATGCGCGAGGAAAATATCGGCTATCTGCTATGGGGCAAGGTCGGCACAGGAAAAAGCTATTTTGCCGGGTGTATCGCTAATGCCCTCATGGAGCAGGAAGTCGCTGTCCGCATGACGAACTTCTCTGCGATTTTGAATGACCTGACCGCCAGCTTTGAGGGGCGCAACGAGTATATCGAGCGTCTTTGCCGTTTTCCTCTGCTTATCATTGATGATTTTGGAATGGAGCGCGGCACAGAGTACGGTTTAGAACAGGTCTACAATGTGATTGACAGCCGCTACCGCAGCCGCAAGCCCTTAATCGTTACCACCAATCTGACATTGGACAGCCTGCAAAATCCGCTGGACACCGCCCATGCCCGGATTTATGACCGCCTTTTGGAAATGTGCGCCCCTATCCTCTTTACGGGAGAGAACTTCCGCCGTGAAACGGCGCAAGCCAAGCTGAACAGACTAAAAGAATTGATGAAATGAAAGGAGTTGCCTATGGCAGAGAACAAGCAGAACACCACCCCGGAACGCCGCCCGGACTGCGTGACAGAGATCCGCATGGGCAACACCGTCCTTGTCGTTTCCGGCTTTTTCAAAAAAGATACCACCGACACAGCAGCCGATAAGATGATGAAAGTGCTGGAGGCGGAAGCCGCCGCAGGACACAAAGCCCAGCTTTCGCCCTAACGCTACAAGCCGCACAGAAAAATCGTCATTTTACCGGGCGGTAAAGAAGCAGAAGCCGCTATACAGACAGCCGCCCCATGTGGTATAATCGAAATACGGAATAGTGGGGCTGGCTGTCGGAAACGGAGGATTTTATGTTAAGACAGACCACCCAGAAAATCACTGCCCTTTATCCAAGACTATCCCATGAGGACGAGCTGCAAGGCGAAAGTAATTCCATTTCCAACCAGAAGCGTATCCTTGAAACCTACGCAAAGCAGAACGGCTTTTCCAATCTGCGCTGGTACACGGACGATGGCTATTCTGGTGCGAACTTCCAAAGACCGGGCTTTCAATCCATGCTTGCGGACATTGAAGCCGGGAAAGTGGCTACCGTTATCGTAAAGGATATGTCACGGTTAGGGCGAAACTACCTGCAGGTGGGAATGTATACCGAGATGATTTTCCCACAAAAAGGAGTCCGCTTTATCGCCATCAACGATGGAGTAGACAGCGCACAGGGCGACAATGATTTTGCCCCTCTGCGGAACATTTTCAACGAATGGCTGGTGAGAGATACGAGTAAGAAAATCAAAGCTGTAAAACGGTCAAAAGGCATGAGCGGCAAGCCTGTTACGAGCAAACCCGTGTACGGCTCCTCATGGACGAGGACGAAAACTTCATCATTGACGAGGAAGCCGCACCCGTGGTCAAGCAGATATACCGTCTGTGCCTTGCCGGGAACGGTCCGACCAAGATAGCCCGTATGCTGACCGAGCAGGAAATCCCAACGCCGGGAACGCTGGAATACCGCAGGACGGGCAGCACACGCCGCTATCACCCCGGCTATGAGTGCAAATGGGCGACAAATACCGTGGTGCATATCCTTGAAAACCGGGAGTACATGGGCTGTTTGGTGAACTTCAAGACGGAGAAACCGTCCTACAAGACCAAGCACAGCATAGAAAATCCCATTGAGAAACAGGCAATTTTCGAGAACCACCATGAGCCTATCATCGACACCCAGACATGGGAGCGTGTGCAGGAATTACGCAAACAGCGCAAGCGTCCGAACCGCTATGATGAAGTGGGCTTGTTCTCTGGTATGCTCTTTTGCGCGGACTGCGGCAGCGTCATGTATCAGCAGCGTTACCAGACCGATAAGCGGAAACAGGACTGCTATATCTGCGGGAACTACAAAAAGCGCACCCATGACTGCACCGCACATTTTATCCGCACCGACCTTTTGACTGCGGGCGTTCTCTCCAATCTACGGAAAGTGACGAGCTATGCGGCAAAGTATGAAGCCCGGTTTATGAAGCTGCTGATCGAGCAGAACGAGGACGGCGGCAAACGCCGGAACGCCGCCAAGAAAAAGGAACTGGAAGCTGCCGAAAAGCGTATCGGTGAACTTTCCGCTATTTTCAAGCGGCTGTATGAGGACAGCGTAAGCGGTCGCATTTCTGACGAGCGTTTCACGGAGCTTTCGGCAGACTATGAAGCCGAACAGCAGGAATTGAAAGAGCGTGTTGCCAGAATACAGGCGGAGCTTTCCAAAGCACAGGAAGCTACCGTAAACGCAGAAAAGTTTATGAACATTGTCCGCAAGCACATGAACTTTGAAGAACTGACCCACACCCTCTTACGTGAGTTTGTAGAGAAAATCGTTGTGCATGAGTGCAGCTACGATGAAAATGGCACACGCAGACAGGATATTGAGATTTACTATTCTTTCGTCGGCAAGGTGGACTTGCCCGAATGACCGCCTGCCCTATCCGATACCAAAGACAAGTACCGGATAGGAAAGGCAAAATTTTTTACACTTCTATTACTTCTTTATCACACATAAGCAAAGTCACAGGGCATGAAGCAGCTCATGGCTAATTAGATGTAATAAAAGCGGAGAAAGGAAAAGCACAATCCAGACGGAACCGGCGGTGTAGTCAAGAAATATTGTGGAAACGCAAGATTTCTGCTATAATGGGTATAAAACACTTGACGATGGAAAGAAAGGCGGGAAGCCTATGCACATTAGTTATCAGCCACTATGGAACACACTGAAAGAGCGTGGCATGAGGAAAGAGGATTTGCGGCTTGCCGCCGGTCTTACCACAAATATGATTGCCAACATGGGCAAGGGAAAGAATATCAGCATGGAAACGCTGGTTCGCATTTGTGAAGCCTTGAATTGTGGTATTATGAATGTGATTAAATTAGAACAGGACAATATCTAAAGCGATATAATTTTATATTTGATTCGATTTGCACAAAAAATTAAATTTTAATGGTGTATATTTTCTATTGTACCCAATGTAAATAAGTGCTATCATAAAATAAAACAAGTACATTTGAAACATTTTATGATTTGAGAGTGTGCTTGCAGGTTAGTAGCATATTGCCAATAACTGAATACAAAAAATGTAGGTTCTGGTCATTTTAGAAAGGAGCATTGTTTATGAAAAAATTTAGTAAAAGATTGTTTACCTCGTTGGTAGCGTTTTGTATGCTTTTTTCTGTGAGTGCGGTTCCTGCTTTTGCAGCGGGAACAACAACGGAAATAACGGATACTCAACAGCCGGTAGTCATTGGAGAATATGACGGATACTTAACCGATGTTATGATTTCCGATGGTGTCACCAAAAGAGCAGTCGCTAATGTTCGTATTAACTCTTATGCAACTTATGATGAGGATGATGGGATTCAAGTTCATGTGAAGTTGTATGTACCGTGGTATGAATCTCCAAAACCGGAGTTCACTGGTATGACTGGTACAGTTAATGTGCTTATGAACAAAAAATCCACCAATACGGCATTTGCAGAATTAGCCGACGGTGAAGAAACAATCGAAACTGATGTGGATACTGGAAGAACAGGTAATAGCGGAGATAAGGGAACGGTTTCTGTTTCTGGTGTTGCTACCGCTAATAATGCCTTGGCAGGCGGTGGAGCTTTCGCTATTTCTTACCCTGTGACACTTCCCTAATTAAATGCAAAACAGTTGTGAATTAAGGTTGGTAATAGGTAAAATGAAACGGTTATTGGCAATATGCGTATGTTTTTTTATGTGTGTAGGCTTATGTTCGTGTGATTCTTCCCAAACTCGGTCGGTATCATCATATAACTGGTCTTTAGAATTTATTACTGATTTAGATGGTAATATGTTATTCTCAGGTTCAGTGCATGATGACATACCAGTATTGGATTTGACATTGAGTTTTGAAGAAAAAAGTTTTATCTTAACAGATAACACTCATAAACAAGAATGGACAGGTACATATTCGCTTGAAAAGATTGACAATTCTTCTTCGAAACTCGGATTAACTTTTGAAAATTTAGAGGAGCCTGTTACAGGCGTATATGGAACAAGAGTTTATTCTGATGATTCAGAAAGCGCAACAATTACATTACAAACTGATGAAAATATCCTGTCTTTTGTTGGAGAAGATTCATAAATAAAAACAGCCGCTGTAGGAACAAAATCCTACAACGGCTGTTTTTATTTCCACGGCCTGCGCCGGAAGTTCATACCAGACTGTTTTATCAGCGGGGATTTCTTGAACAGCTTTTTCAAAAGGCTTCGTTCCTCTTGTGAGAGCCGCTTGTATTTGAGCCGGAACGCCTTGCAGAATATCTCCGTGAATTGCTGAACCCTGTCCCCCGGAGATTGCATGGCCTTTTGTACTTCCCGTATAAGTTCATCGGCAGGCGTGGTATCCGGCGCACTTTCGCTGTCATTTTCGTGCGCCTTGCGTATATCATGGAGAATGACGTCCCATGTTTTGTGCGTCACATGGCAGAAAAAATCTTCTTCCTCTATCTGACAGGCTTCCAACACTTTGATTGCCCGGTCTGCCGCAGCTTCGGGGTGTTCTTCCAGTACCATAGCCCGTAAAGCAGCCAGTGAGCTGTTTGTGTCATGGAAGTGCATGGTTGCTATCCCGTCCACATAGATTTCTGCGTCTGCCAGCAATTCCTTAAATTTTTCATGGGAGATAATCTCACACAGCAGCCGGTTATTGAAGCGTTCACTTTTCAGCAGTTCCACGACTTCATCACTCAAATGTAATTCTTCTATCGGGGTGTTTTCATATCTCCGATTATTGGTAAGGCCGAGCAGATAGTCAACCGACACCTGATAGAAGTCTGCCAGCTTCAACAGGCTGCCGTGGTTAATTTCCTTGTATTCGTCGTTGTCGTTTTCATAACTGCCGAGGGCTGATTTTGAAATGCCGGTTTCCTGTGCCAGTTCTTCCAGATTCAAGCCCCGTTCCACCCGTAAATCTTTCAGGCGTTCCTGTACGGAAATGCGGGTTTTCATAAACACATCGCTCCTTCCTGCGGCTGGCTGCCGCTGTTATTCCTTATTATACCATATACCGTTCCGAAATCGTGGAATTTTTCGATTTTGGGGCGGTTTTCCTATTTTATGGACATACGGGAAAGGGTTCAAAAATGAGCTATGATTAAGTCAGTTCATCGATGGATTATTTCCAATCGAATGACCGGCCTGATGGGATATGCTCCCCGGCGATGTAGCGCAACGACCTGCGGCAAGGAAATGGAGGAACCTTGACCGCAGCGAGCGTACCAACGGGAACGAAACGCCGCTGTGAGATTCAGGGGCAGGAACGACAGCAGGACAACCCGGCAGAACTGATACCAAAACGCTACCCAAACACGACAAATCGGCGGGGTGTAGTCTGCCCCGTCCGTAATACTATGGGGCATTTCAAAGCGGCTCTATGGCCGTATTTTCCTTGAAAATCGCCCCGAAACATGACACCAAAAACCTTTATCCGCCTGTTCCCGTTGTTACGGCTGAAATGGGCGGATTTTCTATGATAGGAGGCACTATGCCGAGAATGAGCAAGAAACGGAAGTTGGAGCTTTCCTTCTTCCTCAATGACCGGGGGCGTGTGGCCTACAACGACCTGTGCCGGAAGTGCCAGCATAAGTGCAAGCAGAGTTTCCGGGCTGTCGTGATAGACTGCCCCCATTACCTGTCAAAACGAGCCAAGCGAAAGGAGAAAATCAGTTAAATGGAATTTGAATTTATGAGCGCAGACACGGTTCTGCCGCCTTGTATGCCGCTACCCGCCGCAATGCTTCGGCTGCCGATCAGCAGCACAGCAAAAGTCATGTATGCCCGTCTGCTGAACACCACCCTTACGGCAGGGATAGAGGATAGCAACGGCATTTTGTTTGTCCGTTTTCCTATCATGGAATTAGCGGCAGCCCTCTCCCGCAGCCCCGTCACTGTGAAGCGTTCCCTGAAAGAATTGGAGGACATCGGGCTTATCCTGCGGGTGCGCCGGGGTGTGGGAGAACCAAACCGCATTTACACGCTGCTTCCCAAAGGAGGGCTGCCATGATAAATGAGAAGCTGGAAAAGCTGAATCAGGAGATTGCCAAAGGCGAAGCCAGACTGCGGCGGGCGCAGCATGAAGAAAAAATACTGGAACACCAGGTGAAGCAGCTTACCCGGAAGGAACGGACGCACCGGCTCTGTACCAGAGGAGCTATGCTGGAAAGTTTCCTTTTAAGGCCGGAAGTGCTGACAGACGAGGATGTGATGGACATTCTGAAACAGGCATTTTCTCAAAGTGGCATGAAGGAAATAGTTGCAGAAAGCGTGAAAGGGCGGGTAGCCGGGGAATCCCTTACGGAGTAAGGGCGCAACTATACACCGGTCAAGCCGGTGCGTTGCGCCCTGCCGGGGGCTTCCTGCGGAAAGCGGATGATTTTCAGCACCGTTGCGGCTGCTTCCAATCATCACAGGGGACGCTACACTTCCCCTGCGCTGGCTGCGCCAGCTACCCCTTTGTGGACTTGCCGCCCGGGAACACCTTGCGCTGCAAGCTGTTCCCGTCCAGCAAGTTTACAATTTATCTATTCCAAAACAGGACTGCCCGTAGTATAATAAAGCTAATGACGAACACTATCTAAGGAGATGGTTTTATGTATGGATTGATTGCTTTGAATTTCATCATACCCTTTGTTATGGTTTTTGTAGGATATATCTTAAAGAAGCACCCGGTAAAAGATATGACATCCGGTAACGGATACAATACGCCTACATCTCGGAAGTCACAAGAGCATTGGGATTATGCACAAAGCATAGCACCTAATATTTTTATTGGTATTGGCAAAACATTAGGTTTGGTAGAAATCGTTTTGTGTATATCCTTACTTCTTCTTAATATTTCTACACAGACTACCGTATTTGCAGGAGTAGTTGTTGGAATTATTTTTCTGATTTTTGGATTTTATAAAACAGAAACTGGAATTACAAGTAAATTTGCGAACAAAAACTTTTAAGCTATTAGACAGCTTTCCATCATCGAGCCAACCTGACCCGAACCTTCAAAACTGAATACTAATCGCCTACCAGCGACACCACTAAGCAGGAAATCAGAAACGGTTTCCTGCTTTTCTTTTGCCCAAAATCAACCACAGGAAGGAGGAACGCTATGCCCTGTCCACACCATGATATAAAAATAATCCAGCGCAGCAACCACCAGTCAGCCGTTGCGTCTGCCGCCTACCAGAGTGGGGAACGGCTGTTTTCCGAGTACGACCAGAAGCAGAAATACTATTCCCATAAAAGCGAGATTGTCCATACAGAAATCATGCTGCCGCCCCACGCCCCACCAGCGTATGCAGACCGCAATACTTTGTGGAACGCCGCCGAAGCTATCGAGAAGCAATGGAACTCCCAGCTTGCCCGGAGAATCGTGCTTGCCATACCGAGGGAAATCCCCCCGGAACAGCACGCCGACCTTATCCGGGACTACTGCCGGGAGTTTTTTGTTTCTAAAGGCATGATTGCCGATTTTGCCATCCACGACAAAGGGAATGGGAATCCCCACGCCCACATCCTGCTGACCATGCGGGCAATGGACGAAAACGGGAAATGGCTTCCCAAGAGCCGGAAGGTTTATGACCTTGACGAGAACGGCGAGCGTATCCGGCTCCCGTCCGGGAGCTGGAAAAGCCACAAGGAGGATACCGTGGACTGGAACGACCAGAAGTACGGAGAGATCTGGCGGCAGGGCTGGGCGGCTACCGCTAACCGCTATCTGGAAGCCAACGGACGCCCGGAGCGCCTTGACCTTCGTTCCTATGAACGGCAGGGGCTTGATAAAATCCCCACCGTCCATATGGGGCCAGCAGTCAGCCAGATGGAGAAACGAGGGATACAGACCAACATCGGCAACTTGAACCGGGACATCAAAGCCGCCAATTCCCTTATGCAATCTATCCGGCAGATGGTACGCCACCTGAAAGGCTGGATTGCAGACCTGAAGGAGAAAAAAGCCGCCCTGCTGGAAGCCTTGCAGGAATCGAAGGAACCCACCCTGCCGGAGCTGCTGGGGAAATATCTGGATTTGCGCCGGGAGGAACGTACAGGCTGGACAAGCAAAGGCCAGCTTACAGGCAGCGTTGCCGATTTCAACAAGGTTATGGAAGCTATCCGCTATCTGCGGGAAAAGGAGCTGTCCACTGTGCAGAGTTTGGACGCTTATCTGGATACCGTCAGCGGGCAGGCCGTTTCCATCCGGGCAGAGATGAAGCCGAAAGAACAGCGTATGAAAGAAATCAACACCCTGCTTTCCCATATCGCCAACTTTGAAGCCCATAAGCCGGTTCATGTGGAGTATGCTGCCATCCGGTTTAAGAAGCCACGGGAACAGTTTGCCGCCGCCCATCGGGACGAGCTGGACGCCTATAATGCCGCTATCCGTTATTTCAAGGTGCATTTGAAGGAGAAGAAGTACAGCATTAAAAAGCTGAATGAGGAACAGACACAGCTTGCCGGAGAAGTTGCCGGATATAAGGAACGGTTGTCCGCATTACAGGAGGATGTGAAGATTCTCCGGGATGTGCGTCACTGGCTCAATCAGGTTCTTCCGTCTGAACAGTACCGCCAGACCGCCGAGCCGGGAAAGAAACCGTCCATCCAGCAGGCAGTCAAAGGCCGGACGCAGCGTATCCGGGAAGAACAGGCCGAGAAACGGAAGCAGCCCCGCACAGAGAAAAAACAGGATATGGAACTTTAATAGGCGCTTGCTATTTTCTTTTTCGAGAATGACAGGCGCTTTTCTTATTTTCAGGAGGATTTATTTGAATGTATTTAAAGCTGTCAAGCAGTCTGTTACCACCCGGCAGGCTGCGGAGCATTTTGGAATCCGGGTGGGACGAAACGGGATGTGTGTCTGCCCCTTCCATGCTGATAAAAACCCCAGCATGAAGGTTGACCGGCGCTTTCACTGTTTCGGCTGTCAGGCAGACGGGGATGTGATTGACTTTGTTTCCCGTCTGGAAGCTGTCAGTCCGAAGGAAGCCGCCCTCATGCTGGCGCAGGAGTTCTCCATCCCCTATGAGGACAGGGAACCACCCGGCAGGAGAAAACCCAAACCCCGGCAGGAAACCCCGGAACAGCGGTTTTGCCGCATGGAGCGTTACTGCTTCCGGGTGCTGTCCGATTATTACCATCTTCTGCGCCGCTGGAAACGGGACTATGCCCCTAAGATGCCGGAAGAAGCATGGCACCCGCTTTTTGTGGAAGCCTTGCAGAAGCAATCCCATGTGGAATATCTGCTGGATGTGCTGCTCTCCCCGGATATGGAGGAACGGGCAGTCCTTATCGTTGACTATGGAAAGGAAGTGAGCAATCTTGAAAGACGAATGGCAGAGCTTGCCGCCCAAGATACGGCAGGCCGCAGAACAGACCATACAAGAAGCAGCCCCGCCCCGGAGCATTGAGGAAGTAAAGGCCATGCTGGAAAGCACCGAGAAAGGCAGCGTCCGCAACAGTATCCGCAACTGCCTGACCGTCTTTCAGAATGACCCGCTGCTTTCCGGGGCAATCGCAAAAAATCTGCTGACCGAGCGAGTGGACATTGTAAAGCCCATCGGCTACCACCGCATCGGCACCGCCATCACGGACACGGATATGAACTATCTGCTCCTGTATCTGGAAGAAACCTATGGGCTTACCAGTGAGAAAAAGATTACCGCCGCCATCGGGATTGTTGCCAATGAAAACGGCTACCACCCCGTCCGGGACTACCTGAACGGCCTTTCATGGGATGGGCAGGAGCGTATCCGCTATTGCCTGCGCCACTTTCTGGGAGCCGACACCGACCAGTACACCTATGAAGCCCTGCGGCTGTTCCTGCTGGGAGCCATCCACCGGGCATTTTGCCCCGGCTGTAAATTTGAAGTCATGCTCTGTCTGGTGGGCGGTCAGGGAGCCGGGAAATCCACCTTTTTCCGGCTGCTGGCAGTAAAAGACGAGTGGTTTTCCGATGATTTGCGGAAGCTGGATGATGATAACGTGTACCGCAAGCTGCAAGGCCACTGGATTATCGAGATGTCGGAGATGATTGCCACCGCCAATGCCAAGAGCATTGAGGAAATCAAGTCATTTTTAAGCCGACAGAAGGAGGTCTATAAAATCCCATACGAAACCCACCCGGAGGACAGGCTGCGGCAATGTGTGTTCGGCGGCACTTCCAATGCCCTTGACTTCCTGCCCCTTGACCGTTCCGGCAACCGGCGCTTCCTGCCGGTCATGGTGTACCCGGAACAGGCCGAGGTTCACATTTTGGAGGACGAAGCCGCTTCCAGAGCCTATCTTGCACAGGTCTGGGCAGAAGCCATGACGGTTTACCGCAGCGGGGATTTTAAGCTGTCTTTCAGCCCGGAAATGGTGCGCTATCTCAAAGAACACCAGCGGGATTTCATGCCGGAGGACACCAAGGCCGGGATGATACAGGCATACCTTGACCGCTATACCGGCGGCATGGTGTGTTCCAAGCAGCTTTTCAAGGAAGCCCTGAACCACCCCTTTGACGAGCCGAAGCAATGGGAAATCCGGGAAGTCAACGACATCATGAACCATTGCGTGACGGGCTGGAATTACTTTTCCAACCCCCGTGTGTTCCCGGAATACGGCAGGCAAAAGGGCTGGGAGCGTGAAACGAAAGCAACGGACATCAGCAACGGAGCTGAAAAAATCCCGGAAGGATTTGAGGAAGTCACGGAACAGATGGAGCTTCCCTTCTGAAAAATGCAGCCGGTTGCCGACCCTGTTGCACTCCCGTTGCCGAGCCGGTTGCCGGGAAACCCCCCGTAACTGCGGGCTTTTCCCCTTATCAGCAACCAAAACAACAGAAAAATAAAAGAAAATAAAAATAAGAGCCAAACTGCCAGACAGAGATAGTTTTCAGGTTTTTTGAAGCCCGTTGCCGGACTTCGTTGCCGACCTTCTCCTTGTCTGGCTTATTCTATTATGGAGGATAACTGCCTATGGCAAAAACGAAAACAGAGATTCATGTTACCACAGTTTTTGACGGCGAACTGGACGCCACAGACGTCTTTGTGAGCCTGATTGCCCAAAAATATGGGCAGAATACCAGCAAAGAAAATCTTGCGAAAACACAAGATTTAGAGTATAATAAGGATGAGGTTCAGAAGAACCGTGTTCCGTCTGGATTGTGCGGGTAAACGGTTATGATGAACGGATATGAATATACAGACATGGACGCAATACTGGCAGGCAGCTTCCGGGCAGCCATCTATTGCAGGCTTTCCAAAGACGATGACCTTGACGGGGAGAGCGCCAGTATTGCCAACCAGCGGGATATGCTGGAAAAATACTGCGAAAAGCAGGGATGGGAGGTTGTGGCAGTCTATCAGGACGATGGCTACACGGGGCTGAACATGGAGCGCCCCGACCTGAAACGGATGCTCAAAGCCATCGAGCGCAGGCAGATAAACCTTGTCATAACGAAAGATTTATCGAGGTTGGGCAGAAATTATTTGCAGACCGGCACACTCATTGAGGACTTCTTTCCCCGCCACGGCGTCCGCTATATCGCCATGAATGACGGTATCGACACCATGCGGGAGAATAACGACATTGCGCCGTTCAAGAACATCCTCAACGAGATGTACAGCAAGGATATTTCCAAGAAGGTACATTCCTCTTACCTTCTGAAAGCCCAGCAAGGCCAGTTTACCGGCTGTATCGCCCCTTTCGGGTATCAGAAAGACCCGGAGGACAAAAACCATCTGCTGGTGGACGAGGAAACCGCCCCCATTGTCCGGCAAATCTTCCGCTGGGCGCTGGAAGGACACGGCCCGAACTTTATCCGGCGCAGGCTGGAAGAACAGAAGGTGCCTTGCCCTACATGGTGGAACCGGGAACGGGGCTTCCGCAATGTCCGCACTAAATGGGAAAAGAAAGACCCGGTAAACGGGCGGTATATGTGGGATTTTTCGGTAATCAAGGACATCCTGATGAATCCCGTCTATACCGGGGCTATCGCTTCCCAGAAGAAGGACTACCGCTTCAAAATCGGCACCATCGGGGAAAAAAAGCCGCAGGACTGGATTGTGGTGGAGGAACGGCATGAGCCGATTGTTGACCGCAAGAGCTTTGACATCGTGCAGGACAAGCTGAAATCCCGGCAGCGTTCCCGCCAGACCGGGGAAATCAGCCTGTTTGCGGGGCTTCTCAAATGTGGCGAGTGTGGGAAATCACTGACTATCCGCTACACCAACGACAAGCACCCGAAGCAGATTTATTCCTGTAAGACCTATAATGCCTATGGGAAACAGCACTGTACCCAGCACCGTGTGGAGTACGAAACCCTTTACCGCCTTGTGCTGAACAAAATCCGGGAATGTGCGAAGGCCGCCCTGATGGACGGGGAAGCTGTTGCCGGACGGCTTACCAACACCTGTGAAGCCGAGCAGAAAGGCCAGCGGGAAGCGTTGGAGCGTTCCCTGACGAAGCACGAGGAACGGATTGAGGTACTGGAAAAAATGGTGCTGCGGCTCTATGAGGACATGGTTGCCGGACGTATCAGCGAAGCAAACTTCAATCTCATGCTGGATAAGACGCAGAAGGAACAGGCTGAACTAAAGGAACGGGTTGAACAGGGGCGCAGGAAGCTGGCTGATGAAATCCGCCTTGCCGTGGACGCCAAGCAATGGGTGGACGCCATTCAGGAATACGCCGACATCACGGAGCTGGACGCTGCCACCCTCAACCGTCTGATTAAAGAAATCGTTGTCCATGAACACATCGACAGCGATAAGACACGACACATTTCTATTGAAATTCATTTTAATCTCAAACCCATCCCGGAGGTGGAACAGGTCACGGCCTGACCTGTTCCCGCCGGGGCGGTTCTAAAAAAATTCCATAAATTTCTTGACACGCCGCCGCCCGCCATCGAGCAGAGTTTTACACCTATTTTGGTATGAAACAGTTTATGGCGGGTGCCGGTGTTATGCTGATTGGTGCGCTTCTTGTACCAAAACTTAAGGACCTTATCCCAGCAAAGGTATTCGTGTTAATGCTGTTGCACCTGGGATTACAGAAACTGATATGATGAAAGCTGTGCCAAAGGAAGTTATCGAACCTATGATTGAAAGAATTCCATTGCGTCGTCTTGGACAGCCAGAAGATATTGCCAATGCGTTTGTGTTTCTTGCTTCAGATGAGGCGAGTTACATTACAGGTGTTATATTAAGTGTAGATGGTATGGCAAGAAGTTAATTTAATGTTGTATGGTGATGTAATCACGGAAAACAAATGAAATTAAGACTATAATAAAGCTACAAAAAGAAAAAGATAAGGAGGACTGTAAAATGTCTGCTATTAATATCAATAAAAATAATTTTGAGAACGAAGTACTGAATTCCGATAAAACCGTTCTTTTAGATTTTTGGGCATCTTGGTGTGCGCCTTGCCGTATGGTAGTACCTATTGTAGAGGAGATTGCAGGTGAGCGTAGGGATATTAAAGTTGGAAAGATTAATGTAGATGAAGAGCCTGAACTGGCAAATAAGTTCAGTATTATGAGCATTCCGACTTTAGTGGTTATGAAGAATGGGAAGATTGTACAGCAGGTTTCAGGGGCGAGATCTAAGAATGCGATTTTAGAAATGCTTTAGAGAGGTGTGCTAATGGGATTTTTTAATTTCTTTAAACAGTCGAATATTAATCAAGGCATAGAAGGATATAAAAGGACTGCTGGTGCAGTTCTGCTGGATGTCCGTACTCCGCAGGAATATCAGGAAGGACATATACCAGAAAGTAAAAATGTGCCGTTGCAGCAACTAGACAATATTGTTTCTGTAGCGAAGAATAAGGATATCCCTCTGTTTGTATACTGTTATTCCGGTTCCCGGAGCCGTCAGGCAACTGGGATGTTGCAACGAATGGGATATTCTAAAGTAAATAATATCGGTGGCATTGCAGCTTACTCAGGAAAGGTGGAAAAATAAGATGAAGGTAATAATCGTAGGAGGTGTAGCAGGAGGAGCTACAGCCGCAGCAAGAATACGCAGACTGGATGAACATGCAGAAATTACTGTGTATGAAAGATCCGGATACATATCCTATGCGAATTGTGGGCTTCCATATTATATTGGAGACGTGATTACAGATCCGGAAGCACTTACACTACAGACACCAGAGAGTTTTTTTAAACGCTTCCGTATTAACATGAAAATTCATCATGAAGTTATCTCAATACATCCCGAATGTAAAACTGTTTCAGTGAAGAATTTAGAAAACGGTGAAATATTTGAAGAAAACTATGATAAGCTAATCCTATCTCCAGGTGCAAAGCCTACACAGCCGAGACTTCCCGGAGTAGGTATTGATAAACTTTTTACACTTCGTACTGTAGAAGACACTTTTCGGATAAAGGAATATATAAATAAGAATCATCCAAAATCGGCTGTATTGGCAGGTGGCGGTTTTATTGGTCTGGAACTGGCAGAAAATTTGAGGGAGCTTGGCATGGATGTTACGATTGTCCAGGGGCCTAAGCAGCTGATGAACCCTTTTGACCCGGATATGGCATCCATGATCCATAATGAAATGAGAAAGCATGGGATAAAACTGATACTGGGCTATACAGTAGAAGGATTTAAAGGAAATGACAACGGAGTGGAGGTTCTGTTGAAAGATAATCCATCCCTTCAGGCTGATATGGTAGTTCTGGCAATCGGAGTCACACCAGACACAGTATTAGCAAAAGAAGCCGGTCTGGAACTTGGCATCAAGGAAAGTATTGTAGTGAATGACAGAATGGAAACCTCTGTACCGGATATTTATGCTGCAGGTGATGCAGTTCAGGTAAAACATTATGTTACGGGTAATGATGCGCTGATTTCTTTGGCAGGACCGGCCAATAAACAGGGCAGAATCATCGCTGATAATATTTGTGGCGGTGATAGTCGTTACCTGGGCAGTCAGGGAAGCTCCGTTATAAAAGTGTTTGATATGATAGCAGCCACTACAGGTATCAATGAAACCAATGCCAAAAAGTCAGGATTAGAGGTAGATACAGTAATTCTTTCTCCTATGAGTCATGCCGGTTACTATCCTGGTGGAAAAGTGATGACCATGAAGGTGGTTTTTGAAAAAGAAAGCTATCGTTTGCTTGGCGCTCAGATTATTGGATATGAAGGAGTTGATAAACGTATTGATGTGCTGGCAACAGCAATTCATGCGGGGCTGAATGCAACCCAGTTGAAAGATCTGGATCTGGCATATGCACCACCTTATTCTTCTGCTAAGGATCCGGTAAACATGGCTGGATTTATGATAGACAATATTGCAAAAGGGACATTAAAGCAATGGCATTTGGAAGATATGGACAAGATTTCTAAAGATAAAGATGTGGAGTTGCTAGATGTGAGAACTGTAGGTGAATTCAGCAGGGGGCATATAGATGGATTCAAAAACATACCTGTAGATGAACTGAGAGAACGAATTAGTGAAATTGAGAAAGGAAAGCCTGTGTATCTGATATGCCAGAGTGGTCTGCGCAGTTATATTGCGAGCCGTATTCTGGAAGGAAACGGTTATGAAACGTATAATTTCTCTGGCGGATTCCGATTCTATGATGCAGTGGTCAATGACCGTGCGCTGATTGAAAGGGCATATGCATGTGGTATGGATTATTAAAAAATAATCACGATATTTTTATAATTTTCTTATAGCATAAAAAGATCCCCCATTTATTAGAATGACTTTCATAATTCTGATAAATGGAGGATTCTTCTTTATATGTTACAGAAAAACAGTTTTATGACCTTTGGAGTGTTTCCAGTCTTTTTGGATCAAGGATTGTGATTTTGCCCCGGGAGAGTTTGACGAGACCCTCGCCTTGAAAGTATCGAAGCATTCGAGTGATAACTTCCCTGTGGGAACCAAGATGGTTGGCGATAGTTTCGTGAGTGATTTTCAATTCATTTGTTTCTTCGATAGAGGTCTCTTCTAAAAGAAATGAAGCAACACGCTTATCCAAACTCTTCCACATGATTTGTTCAATCAGCCACATGACATCAGAAAAACGAGTAGCCATTAACTCATTGGTATAGTTTGCGACAGGAGCAGATTCATTCATGATGCCCTTATAGATTTCAGCAGGGATGATCCAAAGATCAGTATCTTTTTCTGCCTCAATGGTTACTTCAAATTGAATGGATCGTATGATACATGAGGCAGATAAAAGACATATATCCATATCGAACAGACGGTAGAGTGTAATCTCTCGTCCTTCATCTGATAATATATAAGTTCGAAGCTGCCCGGATTTAACCAGTAATAATCCGGTACAATCCATGTTCCCGTTGTGAATGATTGTTCCTTTTTTCACATGCTGTGTGATCAAATTGTCTGAAATTAGTTTTTTCTGTGCTGTATTTAAGTCATTCCATAGTGGAAAATAATTTTCGAAGCTCATAATAGTTATCTCCTTTATGAACATAGTATACTTGCTTTTTTAAGATGCGTCAATCGAATAATTGACATATGCCCTTTATAGGACTATTATATAAGAAAGGCGAGAAAGGAGCAATTTCATGCCGAGACCAGTAAAATGCAGAAAAGTCTGCCATTTCCCAAATGTTTTAGAATTCCTTCCGGCAGATGATACTGAGAAAAAAATGCCCATTGTTCTGACGGTAGATGAGTACGAGACAATCCGTCTTTTGGACAAGAAAGGTTACAGTCAGGAGCAGTGTGCGGAATCTATGCAGATCGCAAGAACGACGGTCCAACGGATTTACGAGATTGCCAGAAAGAAAATAGCAGATGCTCTCATTGATGGACATCCGCTTAAAATTGAGGGTGGGGATTTCATAATCTGTGACGGTCAGAGCAGCGACTGTAGCTTTGGAGGATGTTACAATCATGAGATTTATCAAAAATATGCAGTAGAAAAAGGAGAAGGTATCATGAGAATAGCAGTAACATATGAAAATGGACAGATTTTCCAACACTTTGGACACACAGAGACATTTAAGATTTACGATGTAGAGGAAGGAAAAGTGCTACATTCAGAAGTAGTAGATACGAATGGAAGCGGACATGGTGCATTGGCAGGAGTTCTTAATGCATTAAATGCCGATGTTTTGATCTGCGGCGGAATCGGAGGGGGTGCTCAGACTGCGTTAGCGGCAGCGGGTATTAAGCTTTTTGGCGGAGTTTCAGGAGATGCGGATAAAGCAGTAGAAGCTTTTATCAATGATACGCTTGATTATAATTCGGATGTGAAGTGTTCTCACCATGAGCACAACCATGAGGAAGGACATACGTGTGGTGAGCATGGATGCGGAAGCCATAGCTGTCATTAAGAAGAAAAAAATACAACACGAAAGGATGCGTCAAGGTAATGCCAGAATTATCGTGATACATCCTTTTGTATTTGGAATGATTATTTTTCTTTCACTACTTGTCGAAAGTAATGGATGGAATGTACAATATTGTTAATGATCCAGAGATATTTATTTTGGAAACAGCTTAATCAATTTGGAGGTATAAAATGAAAGCACATAAATATTGGTCAATCGGAGCAATAGTTACAATGGTTGGAACTTTTTATACAGGATATAAAGGGTTAAAAGCAGCACACAAATACTTTGCATTTGGCTCTCTGATATGCTTGATTATGGCAGTCTATTCTGGTCATAAAATGATTTCTGGCAATAAGAGGACAAGAAAACAGATGGGAATGAAAGAAGTGGAGGAATAAAATATGTTAGAAGTAGGAAAAAAAGCACCGGACTTTGAATTGCCGGATCAGAATGGAGAAATGCATAAATTAAGCGATTATGCAGGAAAAAAAGTGATCCTATATTTTTATCCAAAGGATAATACACCAGGATGTACGAAGCAGGCATGTGGCTTTTCTGAGCGTTATCCACAGTTTAATGAGAAGGGAGCTGTTATTCTCGGAGTGAGCAAGGACTCTGTAGCGTCTCACAAGAGATTTGAAGAAAAATACGGACTGGCATTTACGCTATTAGCAGACCCGGATCGTAAAGTTATTGAAGCATATGATGTCTGGAAAGAAAAGAAAAATTATGGAAAAGTATCTATGGGTGTAGTAAGAACTACTTATCTTATTGATGAGCAGGGAATCATTATAAAGGCAAATGATAAAGTCAAGGCGGCAGATGATCCTGAAAATATGCTTAAGGAATTGGCATAATGAAGATTATTTTATCACCTGCAAAAAAGATGATAGTAGATACCGATAACTTAGCACCGGTTGGACTGCCTGTCTATATTGATAAGACAGCAGAAGTATTAAACTGGATGAAAAGCAAATCAAAAGAAGAACTGAAAGCTATCTGGAAATGTAATGACAAGATTGCAGAGCAGAACTTTAACAGATTGGAAAATATGAATCTTTATAACGGGCTTACTCCGGCTGTTTTAGCATATGAAGGGATTGCATTTCAATATATGGCACCATCTGTGTTTGAAATCCAGCAGTTTGAGTATTTGCAAAATCATTTAAGAATCTTGTCTGCGTTTTATGGCATTTTAAAACCAATGGATGGTGTGACTCCTTATCGTCTTGAAATGCAGGCAAAGGTTGGAATTGGAGATGCAAAAAATCTGTATGAGTACTGGGGGGAATTGTTATACCGCTCAGTAATCGATGACAGTAGGATTATCATTAATCTTGCATCAAAAGAATACTCAAAATGTATAGAAAAGTATCTGACACCACAGGACAGATATATTACGATTGTATTTTGTGAGTTATCCGGAGATAAATTGGTAACAAAAGGTACCTATGCCAAGATGGCTCGTGGTGAAATGGTCAGATTCATAGCGGAAAATAATATTGAAAATCTGGTGGAGATTCAGAAATTTGACAGACTCGGATACTCGTTTAGGTCTGATTTATCTTCAGATTCAGAATATGTATTTGAACGCAAAATAAAATAGTTATTCAGGTAAAAGATGTTCAGTTTGGCAGCTTTTATAATAATGAGAATTATTACTATTTTTATTGACAACAGGATGATAGTGGCATATAATCCTTATTAAGAATTATTCCCAATAAGGAGAATGAATGACAAGAAGGAGAAATACCATTCAAAAAGATCTCGTAAGAAATACCGTATACGAAATGAGAAGACACGTTACGGCAAATGAAGTGTATGAATTTATAAAAGAAGCATATCCATCAATTGGAAAAGGAACTGTATATAGAAATCTTGATATATTGGTAGAGGAAGGTGCATTAAGAAAGGTTGAAGTTCTGAATGGACCGAACCGATTTGATTTTACATTGAAAAATCATTACCATGTAAGATGTATAAAGTGCGGTGAAATTTTTGATGTGGATATGGATCAAATACCGGATTTGCTGGAAAGAATTCATAACACTCATGGAATTGAATTTGTGGATTACGATATTTCATTTAAAGGCATTTGCCCGAAATGCAGGGAGAAGGTAAAGGAGGAACAGCATGGATAGGAAAGCAATGTATAAGTTGAGTTATGGACTGTTTATATTGACCGCTAAAGAAGCAGAAAAAGATAACGGATGCATCATTAATACAGCCATTCAGGCAGCTTCGGAACCAAACCAGCTAAGTATCTGTGTAAATAAGTCAAATTATACGCATGATATGATTCAAAGAACCGGAAAATTTACTGTATCAGTCTTAAGTCAGAAGGCACAATTTGAATTGTTCAAACATTTTGGCTTCCAATCAGGAAGAGATACCAATAAGTTTGAAACATTTGAGCAGTGTGCCAGAGGCACGAATGGTATTTATTATATTACAGAAGGTACAAATGCATACATTTCTGTGACAGTTACTAAAACAGAGGACTTGGGTTCACATACGATGTTTATTGGTGAGATAACCGATATGGAAGTTTTAAGCAATGTTCCTTCAGTAACATATGATTATTATCAGAATAATATTAAGCCTAAGCCACAGGAGGTTGGAAAAACAGAGGATGGTCAGACAATATGGCGTTGCAGAATTTGCGGATATGAATATGTAGGCGAGGAATTACCGGATGACTTTATATGTCCTTTGTGCAAGCACCCGGCATCAGATTTTGAAAAAGTAGTAAAGAAAACGGAGGTAAAAGAGATGGCAGAAAACAAATATGCAGGAACACAGACAGAGAAGAATTTACAGGAGGCATTTGCAGGGGAATCACAGGCAAGAAATAAGTATACCTATTTTGCATCTGTAGCGAAAAAGGAAGGTTACGAGCAGATGTCAGCATTGTTTTTAAAGACTGCAGATAATGAGAAAGAACATGCAAAGATGTGGTTCAAGGAATTAGCAGGAATTGGTGATACAAAGGAAAACCTGGCGGCAGCGGCAGAAGGCGAAAATTATGAGTGGACAGATATGTATAATGGCTTTGCTAAAACAGCTGAGGAAGAAGGATTCCCTGAGCTTGCAGCAAAATTCAGGGCAGTAGGTGAGATTGAGAAGCACCATGAGGAAAGATATCGTGCACTTCTTAAGAATATTGAAACTGCACAAGTATTTGAAAAGAGCGAAGTTAAGGTATGGGAATGCCGTAACTGCGGACATATTGTGGTAGGAACTAAGGCACCTGAAGTATGTCCGGTATGTAATCATCCACAGAGCTATTTTGAAGTACATGAAGAGAATTATTAAGGAGATGAGATTATTACGAAGAAGAAAGTGATTAATTCAAAAAAAGCAGTAATGATAGGCTGTGGCTTTGTTGGTTCTGCATCGGTATTTGCTCTGATGCAGAGTGGCTTGTTTACAGAGATTGTCCTTATCGATGCAGATAAGAACAAGGCAGAAGGAGAAGCGATGGATATCAGTCATGGTATTCCATTTGCGAGTCCGATGAAAATATATGCCGGAGATTATGATGATGTGGCTGATGCTGCAATTGTTGTCATATCTGCCGGAGCGGGACAGAAACCGGGAGAGACAAGGCTTGATCTCGTAAATAAAAATGTAGCAATATTTAAGTCAATCATTCCTGAAATAGCAAAGAGAAATTTTGCAGGTATCATGCTTGTAGTTGCGAATCCGGTAGATATCCTGACTCAGGTAGCCATAAAGTTATCAGGACTTCCAGAAAACAGGGTTATTGGATCGGGTACTGTGTTAGATAGTGCCAGATTAAGATATAAGCTTGGTGAGCATTTATCTGTGGACAGCAGGAGTGTTCATGCATTTATAATAGGTGAGCATGGAGACAGCGAAGTTGTAGCATGGTCATCAGCCAATGTATCTGGTGTTCCATTAAGTGAAATGTGTGAAATGCGTGGACATTACAAGCACAAGGAAAACACGGCAGAAATAGCTACAGAAGTCAAGAACAGTGCTTATGAGATTATAAACAAAAAGCACGCTACATATTATGGAATTGCAATGTCTGTAAAAAGAATCTGCGAAGTGATTATGAGAGATGAAAAATCAATACTTCCTGTATCACACATGATTCATGGAGTATATGACATTGACGGAGTATCGTTAAGTATGCCAGCTATTGTAGGTGCAGATGGTATTGAGTCTGATATACCTATTAATTTAAGTGGCGAGGAAGCGTTAAAGCTTAAGGAATCTGCAGATTCATTGAAAAAGATTATGGAGACAATTGAATTATAAATTTTACACATGGAAGGAGAAAAAGTCATGGAAGTAAGGTATTATATTTGTAAGCATTGTGGAAACATTGTTGAAAAGGTAAAGGATAAGGGTGTACCTGTAATTTGTTGCGGAGAACCTATGCAGGAATTAAAAGCCGGAGTGACAGATGCTGCTGTCGAGAAGCATGTACCTGTATATACGATAGAAGGCAGTCATGTTCATGTCGTGGTCGGAGAGACAAAACATCCAATGCTTGAAGAGCATTTCATTGAGTGGATTACATTAAATACAAACCAGGGAATATATAGAAAACAGTTAAATCCAGGGCAGGAGCCGGCAGCAGATTTTTGTCTTTGCGATGGTGAACAGGTAGAAGAAGTATATGCATATTGTAACCTGCATGGATTATGGAAATGCTAAAAGCATTTATACATATTAAGGTTACAGAACAACACAATGATGAGGTAGAAGATCAAGATGAACAGATTATGGGAACTTTAAAATATCTCACATAGCGGTTAGTTAATCACATTCTGTATGTCGATGGTCAAATTCCAAAAGGCTGATATAGTAAGAAAGGCTGTTATTTTTTAGAGAGTAGCAGCTTTTTTTATTTTGAATATAAAATATGACACATACACTTGACAATATGCATACATGGATGAAATAGGACATTTCTTACTAAAACAGTATGTTTATGGTATACTAGCTAGTAGTAATGCAGTTTCAACCGATATTACATATTATTATAAACAACAGCGTTAGAGCATTTATGTGATTGAAACATAGATGCTCTTTTTTTGTGCCCGTTGGGCAATGGATATGAATGTAACTTTAGGACATTTTGTCCAGAAGTTCAGATAGAGGAAATCAAGGAGGAACACGAGATGTGCAGTAAAATGTGTATCTTATGGGTGAGAGCACCCACAGACAGAAGCAGCAGGAAAATATATAACAGGAGGACAGAACAATGGTCGATGAATTGACGCAGGAGTCGTTCCAGACAGGAAAGGCGATTGTGACTGTCAGCGTAGATCTGATTACTGCCATTGTAGATGCGTGCAAGCGGTCTGAACAGCAGAATCCTGGTATGAGCGAGGAACAGAAGGAGACATTGCTCGGCAAGGTTGTCGATAAGGTAATGTCGAATTATAAGGAAACGCATGGCTCATTAAAGGGATTCAATAGAGAGGGCAAAGATGTCACGCATATTGATGTGAATGATGAGAGAACAGCGGAGCTTTTAGAGAAAGCCTGTAAGAAAAGTCATATTCCGGTGGATATGAAAAAGGTAACGAGGGCAGATGGTTCCATCACGCATACTGCATTCTGTGAAGTGAAAAGCATAGATCAGGTGGCAGCATTACTGAAGATGGCTTCCGAACAGGTACTTGAGGAGCAGAAGGAAATGACCAAGACACTTGTACTTTACGATGGTAAGGGCAAGGAGGTTATGTCGGCTGACTTTGTAAATAATGGTGAGATAAATATGGACGATGTGGAAACACTGTCAAGATTCTCTCCATATTTTAGGTGCCGGCAAATGCAAAGCACCCGATATTATTTGATATATGCTGTGCGTCATAAATGTGACCAAAGTCAGCCCGAAACATTTACATTATACTAAATAAATTAGGAAAATGTGACAAAAAGTCATGTAAGTATTGCCCAAGTATTTTCTGGGATATTTTATAATAAATTTATGGGTGGCGGTCTGTTAATAATCACTTTGATATTTTATAATGTAAGCATTGGTTGTAATTTAGTTGATGGTGCAAAGTCAGTTTAAGTGGTCTGAAACTCAGCGTGAAAGGAGAATATAATTATGGAGATCAGAAAAGCGGCAGCAGAGGATTTTGATATTGTATTTGATTTTATAGAGAAATTATGGACATATAATACATATGACAGGGAAGAAATACGCAAAGTATATATGGACGTCATAAATGACGAACGCAGCTTTGCATTTTTATTATGGGATGAAGGCGTTTGCAGGGGCATGTGCCATGGAGACTATTTCAATACATTCTGGATGTCGGGACTCACATGCTATGTGTCAAGCCTTATAACAAGAGAGGAGGACCGCGGAAATGGCTATGGTGTGGCACTCCTGGATCATGCAAAGAAGCTTGCAAAGCAGAGGGGGTGCAAGGCTGTCACCCTTGATTCCGGTCTTCCGCGGACAGGGGCACATGGCTTCTACGAACACTATGGATTTGAAAAGAGCTGTTATGGCTTTGAACTGATGATATAAATTATCTGAGGAGATTGGAAAGAAGACAAAATATGTGTACAGCGGCGACATATAAGACAAAGAATTTCTATTTTGGAAGAACGCTGGATTATGAATTCTCGTACGGCGATGAGATCACCGTGACTCCGAGAAATTATCCGTTTGAATTCAGATATATGGGCAGGACGGCACAGAACTTGCCAGATATCCATTGCTGCAGGGGGAGAACATCAACTGGCAGAACTAAGTATCTGCCCCCCCGGGACCCGGGAAATACCAGGAAATAACTTGGCGTTTTTATCTGCATTTCTGCATTTTGCGAAAAATTTGTGCTGTTTTATGTAATGGTGGAGCCGGCAACTGCATGGTGCCAGTAGCCATCGCAGAGCCAGTAGCCCTCCAACAGAGCCGGCAGTCTGGATGATGACAGTGGTTGCACAAACATAGAAAAGTAGATTATAATATCGGAAAAGGACGTTGCCAGTGGCAATGTACGGAAGCCAGAGTTATATCTGTGATAAAGGAGAAAGAACGAGATATGGGCAAGTCAAAGGTTACAATAAAAGAGATTGCGGATAAGGCAGGGGTGTCCATAGCTACAGTTTCCCATGTTATCAACAGGACAAGGTATGTAAGACCTGAGCTTGTGGATAAGATAGAGAAGATTATTGTAGAGACGGGATATCAGAATAAGATAGCAGATAAGGAGAGAAAACTGCTGGTTGGCCGAGAGTCTACGATCGTTGCAGTCATTCCGAACATTGAAAGTACGATATACAGAGATATGGTAGCTTATGTGGAGCAACTTGTCAGTGTACAGGGATATCAGTTCCTTGTGGCGATAACAGACAATGATTTTAAGGAGGAGACACAGGTGCTTGCCGGACTTCTGGTCAACAAGAAGGTTGCCGGTATCATACATGCGCCGGTGAGTGATGTGGCAACCAACTACACAAAGCTTATACAGTCAGGCGTTCCATTTGTCTGCGTGGAGAGAAATATACTTGGATCAGGGATAGACTCAGTTGAGTTCCGAGACAGGGAGGCTATATTTAAGGGCGCAGATTATCTGCTCGCGAGTGGACACAAGAATGTTTTGTTTTTCAGAGAGAGTACGGACAGTACCACCAGGGATGAGAGAACAAAAGGTTTCCTGAGTGCTCTGCAGAAATACAATATAAATACAAACGATGCGAATATAGTGGATGTGACACTGGAAAATGGCGAGGATGACTGTATGCTCGTCATCCAGAAGGCGCTCCGCAGATACAGGCCGACCGCAGTTCTTGCGGGGGGCAACAGAATAACGCTCTACCTCATGAAGACACTGAGAGATATGGGAATCGACTGTCCGGGAGAGATATCTGTGGTTGGGTTTGGTGATGAGAGCTGGTCAGAACTTACATATCCTCCGCTTACCATAATCAGAAGAGATGTGAAGGGGTTAAGCACCAAGGCAGTTGGAATGCTTTTTGAGAAGATCAACACAGGTGCGGTCATATCCCATGACTGCTATGCCGATGTGGAACTGGTTGTCAGGAAATCCACCAAGATGCTGGATAATGGACCATTTGGAGATAAGGCAGCTGCCCCTGATTCCGTGGTGCTGACGAAGGAGGAAAAACAGAGGCTGAAGGCAGGACATTTCAGAGTTGCCATATCATTCCATTACACAGGTACGTCATGGGCTGAGCTTCATGAGAAGGGTATCTGTGAGGAGCTTGAGCAGTTCGGGATAGATGTGGTGTCGGTTATGGATGCGCACTTTGACTCGGAACTGCAGAATGCGCAGCTTGATGGAATAAGACTTCAGAAGCCGGACGCAGTTATAGCTATTCCGGCGGATGACAGCCGTACCAGAGAGAAGTTTCAGGAACTTTCCAAAGTGTCAAAGCTGGTGTTCATAAGCAATGTTCCGGATGGCATGTCCAAGAACAGCTATGTGTCCTGTGTATCAGTAAATGAGTCGGAGAATGGAACGAACACGGGAAGAATGCTGGGGGAATACTGCAAGGAGAACAAGAAAAAAAAGGCAGGTTTCATTATTCATGGTGCGGCATTCTATGGAACAAGAGTCAGGGATAACGCCGCTGAGAGGATAATCAAGGACAGTTATCCTGATATTGACATAGTTACGATCAGGAGTTTTGGAGAGATATCCAATGCATATCAGGTAGCCCAGGACGTGATAACTGCCAATCCTGAAATTGAGGCAATGTATGTGAGCTGGGATCGCCCGGCACTTCTGGTTATAAAGGCACTCAAGGAGCTTGGCAGGGAGGATGTGGCGGTGTTCACCACGGACCTTGATCATGGAATTGCCAGGTGCATGGAGGAAGGAATCGTCAAGGGACTCAGCACGCAGAGACCATACGAGCAGGGAAGAGCGGCCGCGGCAGTTGTTGCCAAGTCCCTGGTAAGTGAAGAACAGCTTCCAAAGTATGTGGGAGTTCAGCCGTATCAGGTTGAGCCAAAACAGCTCAGGCTTGCATGGAAGGAAATCTTCCATGAGTCCATGCCGGACAGATTGAGGTGACATGACATCTTTAGTTAGTTCGTGCCGGACAGATTGAGGTGATATGACATCTTTAGTTAGTCTGTGTCGGACAGAGTTAGAAACTGTATCTTTTTATCTAAAAAAGAATCCGTTAGAGAGAAAATTGTATCTTTCTGGCGGATTTTTTGCGTTTATACACAAGAGACAAGGTGACAAGTAACGGGTGTCAATCATACACTACAAATCCCATAAGCATGACATCTGGTAAAATATTTACGTAAAAAACGACAAAAGACCCGCGAACCATATAATACAATAGAGTTTTATTTGTGCAAAATGACGAATAAACAATAAATAAAACACTTGATATTGACAATAACCGACAAAAGTTATATCATCAAAACATGCAAGGGACGAAAAACAGTTTAAAATTTACGTAAATAAATCGGTTAAGAACAGTTTTTCGACAACGAGTTAGCAAAGAAAATACATGATAGTGGAGGTAAAAATTATGAGAAAATTTAAAAAATTAATTAGCAGTTGGAGCATGCCTGTGCATGTCACTCAGTTTACTGGCAGGTTGTGGATCAGGAAACACTTCGGGCAACGGTTCATCTGATTCAGGTACAAAGCAGGAGAGCACAAAGTCATCTGACCTGTCATTTGCATTTTGTACAAACACACTCAACAATACATTCCAGAGTTCAATTGATGCCAAGCTCAAGGAGCTCTGCGATGCGAACGGAATATCATATACATGTCTTGATCCTGACTACGATCTGAACACACAGCTCAGCCAGTTATCAGACGTGGCAAATAGTGGATACGACGCAGTGTTCATCATCCCGGTTGATTCAGCAGGTATCACATCAGGTCTTGCAGAGATCAAGGATGCAGGAATCCCAATCTTCAATGTAGATACAGCAGTTATCGAGGATGACATAGAGAACTTCGTAACACAGTTCGTTGGAACAAATGCTTACATGGCAGGACAGCTTGTCGGTGAGCAGATGGCTAAGGATTATCCGGACGGAGCAGACATTGCGATCCTTGACTTCCCATCAAATGAGAGTTGTGTAGACCGTGTAAATGGTTTCCTTGACGGACTCGGTGATAACAAGGATAAGTTCAACATCGTAGCACAGCAGGATGGCGAGGCAGCACTTGATGCATCAATGAGCCTTGCAGAGGATATCATCACAGCAAACACAGATCTTCAGGCATTCTTCTGTATCAATGATCCTTCAGCACTTGGCGCAGCAGCAGCAGTTAAGGCAGCCAACAAGACAGGTCAGATTGGTGTATACAGTATCGATGCTTCACCAGATGGCAAGCAGGCACTCCTCGACGGCGAGTTCACAGCAGTTGCATGTCAGGTTCCTGTACAGATTGCTGAGTACGCATTCAACGCAGCACAGAAGTATGTGGGCGGAGATACAACGATCGACGAGAAGAAGGTATATCTTGACTCACACCTCGTACTTAAGGATGAGGCTGAGAAGACAGTTAACGATTGGCAGTAACAGCACGGGGCTGCCCCCGGCTGGACATACATGACACAACGTAGGTGTATATAACACGGGAGAGACCGGGGATCTTAGATCTCCGGCCGAGATCCCGAAAAAGCAGGATAACAAAAGATTTATTTTAGAAACTTGGAGGTTTAATATGGGACAGACAGTTCTGGAAATGATAGGGATAAAGAAAAGCTTCTCCGGAATATATGCTTTAAGTGGCATCGACTTTTCCCTTGAGCTGGGAGAGGTACATGCACTGCTCGGTGAGAATGGTGCAGGAAAGTCCACACTGATCAAGGTCCTCGGCGGAATTTACCAGCCCGACAGCGGAATCATCAAGGTAAATGGCAAGGAGGTCAAGATCAACGGAGTTCCGGCTGCCAGAGAAAATGGTATAGGAATAATACATCAGGAAATCGTACTTGTTCCATATCTTTCGGTGGCACAGAATTTGTTTCTCGGCAGAGAGATAAGGACAAAGCTTGGAACGCTGGACTTTGCAGAGATGAACAGAAGAGCAGAGGAGATGATATCGTCCCTCGGTGTGAATATAAAAGCAGACACGATAGTAGAGAATCTGACCATCGCACAGCAGCAGATGGTGGAGATCGTCAAGGCGGTCTCATTCAACGGTAAGATCATAGTTATGGATGAGCCTACCTCATCACTCTCAAATGAAGAGGTGGAGCAGTTATTTGAGATCATTGAGAATCTCAGAAAGAAACAGGTAAGTATAATCTACATCTCCCACAGAATGGAGGAGCTCTTCAGGATATCTGACAGAGTTACCGTCATCAGGGATGGTGCATACGTAGGAACAAAAAAGACATCTGAGACCAACCCGAATGAGCTGGTTGCGATGATGGTAGGAAGAGATCTGGAGAGCTTCTATGCCAGGGATTACTGTGACATGGACAAGGCAGAGGTTGCTCTGGAGGTAAAGAACCTTTCACAGACAGGTGTCTTTGAAGATATAAGTTTTTCGGTACACAAGGGTGAGATCCTGGGATTCTCAGGTCTGGTCGGTGCCGGACGAAGCGAGATCATGGAGGCGGTATTTGGTGCCACACAGCCTACATCAGGCGAGGTGATACTCGGCGGAAAGCTGGTACACTTCAAGAATCCGATGCAGGCGATCAAGTCAGGCGTAGCCCTGGTTCCTGAGGACAGAAAGAAGCAGGGACTGGTGCTCGGCAACAGCGTGGCGTTCAACCTAACACTCTCATCCCTCAGATTCTATATGAATGGAATCGCCATAAGCGAGAAAAAGCGCGGTGAGGTCATAGACCATTATTCAAAGCGGTTGCGGATCAAGGCGGCGTCACCTGAGATCGAGGCGGGCAGCCTGTCAGGTGGAAATCAGCAGAAGGTAGTTCTGGGCAAATGGCTTGCAACCAAGCCGGATGTGCTCATTCTGGATGAGCCGACCAGAGGCGTTGATGTAAATGCAAAATTTGAAATATACACAGTAATCAATGAACTGGCAAAGGAAGGCATAGCGATAATCATGGTATCCAGTGAGCTTCCTGAGATCATCAACATGTGCGACAACGTATGTGTGGTCAGAGCCGGAAAACTCGTGAAGAAGCTGTCAAAGGACGAGCTCTCACAGGAAGAGATAATGAAATACGCTGCAGGAGGTATCGAATAATATGGGCGAGACAAAGAAGAATTCAAAAGCAACTTCTATATTAAAAAACAATCCCCTGACATCCATAGTCAAGGGCAACATAGGAATCATAGTGGTTCTGATAATCATGTGTGTGGCCGTAGCACTTGCCACAGACAAGTTTTTAACGACCAACAACATCATATCAGTGCTTAGACAGATATCGATCAACACATACATAGCACTTGGAATGACACTCATAATCATACTTGGTCACATTGACCTGTCAGTTGGATCGATAGTAGCTATGTCGGGAACTCTAACCGTAGGTTTTATAGTTAATCAGGGACTTCCTCTCGGCGTAGCAATAGCAGCAGGCCTTCTGGTCGGCACAGCGGCTGGCTTTGTAAGTGGTTTCATAGTAGCCAATTTCAAGGTGCCTGCATTCATCATCACAATGGCCATGATGAATATAGCAAGTGGTATAGCTTATGTCTACACAGGTGGACAGTCAACACGTATCACAAACAAGCTCTTTATCGAGATCGGTACAGGATATCTGTTCAATGTGATTCCACTTCCGGTAGTGTACATGGTAGTGCTCATCATACTGTTCAGCTTCATCCTCAGTAAGACAAAGTTCGGAACATACGTATACGCGATAGGTGGTAACCGCGAGGCCGCAAGACTTTCAGGTGTACCTATCAAGAAGATAGAGATCATAGTGTTTACAATATCAGGACTTCTCTCAGCATTCGCAGGACTTGTACTCTGTTCAAGAATGTACTCAGGCCAGCCTTCAGTTGGAAGCGGATACGAGCTTGATGCCATCGCAGCCTGTGTACTTGGCGGAACCTCTATGACAGGTGGTAAAGGACGGATCAGTGGAACAGTATTTGGTGCCATGGTCATCGGAATCATCTCAAATGGTCTTAACCTTATCGGAGTGTCATCATACTGGCAGCTCATCATCAAGGGTCTCATCATCGCATGTGCGGTACTCCTTGATGGACAGAAGGGCAAGCTTGAGCTCCTCAAAAAGAAGAAACTTGCAGCAAACTAGTAGAAAGAGAGGATTGATAATATGGAGATTTTTAGAAAGATGTCCTTCGCGGATTCCACGGGAGATGCAATACCTTTCTACCACGAGGGCAAATATCATATATTCTCACTGACTTCCCCTCCGGGAACAACAGTGTACCCGGCAAGACTCAGAACAACATGGAGCCACAGTGTATCAGATGATCTGGTGCACTGGGAGGAGCTTCCTACAGCGCTCTATCCGGGCGAGGGCGACGAGCCGGATGCATCGGGAGTATGGACTGGATCAGTCATATACGGCGAGGGCAAATACCATGCATTCTATACAGGCTACTGCCTCACCGCAGAGTATCAGCAGACCATATGCCACGCTACAAGCGACGATGGAATCACGTGGGTGAAGGATGCAGCCAATCCGGTCATCACACCTATGATAGAGCTTTACGAGAAGCTTGACTGGAGAGATCCATATGTATTCTACAATGAGGAGGACAAATGTTACTGGATCCTCATATCAGCGAGAAGGTTGGATATGCCGATAACCAGAAGAGGATGTATAGTTCTCTACAGATCAAAGGATCTGGTCAACTGGGAATATTACGGACCGATATATTCACCGGGACACACCAACTGTCCTGAGTGCCCTGAGATGTACAAGATGGGAGACAATTGGTATCTCTCATACTCAAGATTCTCAGAATATGTAAATACAATATACAGAGTTGCAAAGTCACCATTTGGCCCATGGAGAAAGCCAAAGAAGGATGGCATAGGCGGAAGAAGATTCTACGCAGCCAAGTCCATGCAGGATGATGACGGCAGACGCTTCTACTTCGGTTGGGCTCACGACAGAGCAGACAGAAGCGACAGAGGTGAATGGTACTGGGGCGGAACCTTCTGCGTGCCGCACGAGGTAGTTGCCACAGCGGATGGAGGACTTGACGTAAAGCTTCCAAAGGAATATGAGCATGTATTTGAGAAGCCTGTGGCATGGGATTACATCCCTGTACTTGGAAATGCAGAGCTTCACGGAGACAGACTGGTTGAGATGGATTCAGTAAGCACATGTACATACGGATTCCTTGGACACAATGAGGAGAGCTACATGCTGAAGTGCAAGATCATGCCTAGAGAGGTGTATGACCATTTCGGTATACTGCTCAAGTCAGACAAGGAAGCAAGCGGATGCCTTCTCCTTGAGTTCGATGTGGCCATGCAGAGAGTGTCATTGGTAAATCTTCCTATGGGAGTTGACCCGTTCTGGGTTCAGTCCTGTCAGGCTGTGCCTCCTGCAACGGAGCCGGGCCCTGATGGAGTCAGAGTGTGCGAGAAGACATTTGACATAACAGAGGGCAGCGAGATAGATGTGAAGATCATCGTTGACCATGATATGGTGGAGGTATTTGTCGGAGAACAGGTGGCATTTACATACAGGATATATGCAAAGCCTGAGTTTGAGACAGGACTTCTGGCACAGGATGCAAGAGTAGAATTCTATGACATAGAGATCACAGGAAAGTAAAATTCACAAGGAGGATCCAACATGGAAAAGAAATATGATGTTGTGGCTCTTGGTGAATTCCTGATAGACTTTACCCCTGCCGGAAGCACTGATTCCGGGATGAAGCTCTTCGAGCAGAATCCCGGAGGCGCTCCGGTAAATATGCTCACGGCAGTCAGCAAGGCCGGACTTAAGACCGCGTTTATAGGAAAGGTCGGGGATGACATGCATGGCAATTTCCTTATTGAGACGGCAAAGCAGGCAGGGATAGATACCAGAGGTATAGTTGTCGATGACACGGTATTTACCACTTTGGCATTTGTCACTCTGGATGAGAACGGAGAGCGTGAATTCTCATTTGCCAGAAAGCCGGGAGCGGACACAATGCTCTGTTACAAGGAAGTGGATGCCGAGCTGCTAAGAGACACAAAGGTGTTCCATATAGGTTCGCTGTCTCTCACGGATGAACCGGCCAGAACCACCACATTCCAGGCGGTGAAAGAGGCGAGAAAATACGGAGCGGTGATATCCTATGATCCAAATTACAGAGAGCCGCTGTGGGACAACAGAGAAAATGCGATGGAGAGAATGAAGAGTATTCTCCCGTTTGTAGATATAATGAAGCTTTCGGATGAGGAGACGGCACTCCTCACACCATTTGAAGATCCGAAGGAGGCTGCGGAGTATCTCCTTGGAACAGGCGTCAGACTTGTTGCGGTCACCCTGGGAAGTGAGGGTGTGTTGATATGCAGTAGGGATGGCAGCAGAAAAGTTCCTGGATTTGTCAGCCATGTGGTCGACACAACCGGAGCTGGAGATTCGTTCTGGGGGGCATTTGTATCGCAGCTTATAAGGGCGGACAAGAGCCTAGAGGAATTCAGTATAGACGAGCTTGAAGAATTTGCAAGATATGGAAATGCGGTGGCGAGCCTGTGTGTCGAGAAGCGCGGAGGACTCAGATCGATTCCTGAAGAGAGCGAGACATTTGAGAGACTCGCAGTAAAGTAAGTGTACTACAATTTTTCACATAAAATTTTCCCTTAACCCTGAAGGCCGGAGAGTTTCCGGCCTTCTTTTTTGTACAATCTAACATTTGGACAGTATAATCATTCAAAAGTGCATTAACTCATAATTCCATTTCCTATAATATGTGGCTGGTGAACAAAAAAATAATCATATATACCACATATTATTAGGAAGAAGAGATGATAAATTGGGAGGAGAGAAACAGAGCGAAAATACCAGGATCATATAAGGAGTGGCTTAGATTTTCAGGAAAATGTCGTATAGCAGGTAATACAGCAACATTTTGGGGACCGAATGAATTCCATTCTGAATATGTATCAGAAGGATTGGTTATAATTGGGGAAATTAATGGTGATGGAGAAGTGGTGTGCTTTTCAAAGAATGAAGGCGTTTTTGTACGGGTATTTGAAGGGAAAACAACAGAGATTAATGATTTTGCGTGTGTTCTTAAGGAAATAATAAAATTAATGGATGATAAACCTATCTTATCTCAAGAAAGATATTTAGAAATATTGCAGAAAATCAAAGAAAAAAGGATAGGGAGAAAAATAAATAAGCAAGCAGGAACGCAGCAGTAAATGGGTCCCATTTGTGATACAGGCAGAATACAATAATAAAATGTGATTTTAATAATTATATACGCTCATAAAATGTGAAAAAGAAGTTAGTAAAAGCTATAATTATGTGATATAGTATTCTGTGAGGAGGTGGAAGTATGTATTTTAAGAGAAAAATAGATGACTTTTTATTGAATTGGAAAGAAGATATATCGCATAAACCATTAATCATAAAAGGTGCAAGACAGATTGGAAAAACAGAGTCTATATTACATTTTGCAGGTAATGTCTATGCAAATGTTGTATATATAAATTTTGTGTTGGATAAAAGATTTCGTGCAATTGTAAGTGATGGCTATGATGTAGACACGGTAATAAAGAATATTTCTTTGGTTGATCCAAATTTGAAATTTGTTCCAGGGGAGACAGTTATAATTTTTGATGAAATACAGGAATATCCGGATGTAGCCACATGTTTGAAATCATTTAATATAGACAGAAGGTTCGATATTATTTGCAGTGGTTCTATGCTTGGGATTAATTATAAGAAGATTCATAGTAATAGCGTTGGAAACAAAACGGATTATGAAATGTATTCTATGGACTTTGAAGAATTTTTGTGGGCAAAAGGATATACGCAGGAACACATAGATGACATTTTAAGGCATATGATTGAGCTCAAACCATTTAACGAAACGGAGTTAAATGTGTATAAGGCTTTGTTTCTGGATTACTGTGTATTAGGTGGAATGCCGGATGTAATCAGAGGGTATATAGAAACAGGTACATTTTCCGGATCGACTGCTGTGCAAGAACAGATCAGGCTTGATTATGAGGAGGATGTTCGTAAATATGCAGAAGGGCTGGATCAGGCAAAAATCATAAGTGTATATAGAAGTGTGCCCTCTCAGTTAGCGAAAGAAAATAAGAAGTTTCAGTTTAATAAAATAGATAAAAATGCCAGATCAAGGGAATATACCGGTTGCATTGAATGGTTAATTGATGCAGGAGTTATTATAGAGTGTCAGTGCCTTGGGTATCCTGAGCTGCCACTTAAAGGAAATGTAGATGAAGGAAAATTTAAGTTGTATTATTCGGATACGGGATTACTGATTTCTGCACTTGATGAAGAAGCGCAGGAGGATTTACGTGTAAATAAGAACCTTGGTGTTTATAAGGGCGCGTTATATGAGAATTTTGTAGCTGAAGCCTTTATTAAACAGAAATTGGGGTTATTTTACTATAAAAAAGAAAACTCAACTTTAGAGGAAGATTTTTTTGTCAGATCAAAAAGTGAGTTGCTGCCGGTAGAAGTTAAATCAAACAACGCCAGATCAAAATCTTTGTCTTCGCTGATAAAAAATGAAAATTACAGTGATATAAAAAACGGAATTAAGCTTGGTGATTTTAATGTTGGATATGTAAACAATATATATACGTTTCCGTATTTCTGTGCATTTATGATTAAGGCATTTGTAAAAAAATTGGATTAAAAATATAGTGTAATCTTTATGGAATTTCATTAGGCTTATTTGATTTTGCGAATAAGGCTTTTCTTAAGTGGGTGAAGGCTGATAAGAATGATTTAGATGGAGAAATAATAATGCAGATATTTGTTGATGCAGATGCGTGTCCGGTAGTGGACATTGTTGAGACGATCGCAGAAAAATATAATATACCAACTACACTTTTGTGTGACACGAACCATGTGCTGTATTCTGATTACAGTGAAGTTATAGTGGTTGGTGCCGGTGCGGATGCAGTAGATTATAAGCTGATCAGCATATGCCATAAAGGGGATATCGTAGTGTCACAGGACTATGGCGTTGCCGCTATGGCACTTGGTAAAGGGGCATATGCCATTCATCAATCCGGTAAGTGGTATACAAATGAAAATATTGACCAGATGCTGATGGAACGGCATCTTAACAAGAAAACAAGGCGAAGTTGTCATAAGCATCATATGAAAGGACCGAGAAAACGTACAGAAGATGATGATTTACGTTTTGCTCAATCCTTTGAAAAACTCATACGGATGGCAAAGGCAAATGAAGGCAGTTCGAAGGAAAATGATGAACAAAGAAAATAGTTGCATGGCTATTTCTATATTGTATATTTGTTTGTAAAATGGAAAAATGAAGCTGAGAATGATGGCTGGCTGCTGATCATAGCATGATGTGATCATATATGAGCTTTTCGGACGGACAGAGTAAGAAGTATCAGGTTTCTACCAGCGGCAGTAATACTCTGACGGTGAAGATCTCGTCTTTTGCAAAGAACTGGAACTGACCATGATAGGAGTCTGCGATCGCAGCAATATTCTTAGTTCCGAATCCATGTCCTGCCTGTGTGGAGACAGGCAGCCCATTTTGAAAAGCAACCGTTCCGATAAACGGATTGCTGATCTGGATCAGAAGCGTCTGATTCCGTTCGGCGAGCTGAACCTGTATGAATTTTTCCTCTGTTTCGATCGATGCATGGAGCGCATTTTCCAGAGCATTTGACAGAATCGCACATAGCTTTGTGTCGGACAGAGGGAGTTCCGCAGGGATAGAAGCCTGAACCAGCAGGGAGATGCCCTCTGATTCCGCTTTGGTATCATAGGCGGACAGAAGCAGATTGATCAGCTCGTTTGAACAGAAGTGTTTTGGAGTGATCGCATCTAAGTCGGATTGGGCGGTTTGTATATATTCTTGAATCTTATCCAGATTCCCGGTTCCTGCAAGTGCCTGCAAATAAGTAAAATGATGGCGCATATCATGACGGTAGGAGGCTGCCTGTGTCTGCATGGTGCGCATATGATTCAGATCAATGGCAGCATGTGTAAGCTGCATATGAAGAGATTCTGCCAGGCGTTCTGCCTGTTCCTGTTCTTCCAGTTTATGATAATAATAAAAGATAAAAACAAAATAAAAAATGCAGCAAATGGACGGCATAAACTGAACTACAAATTCGTTGCTGGTATAAAGCATATTGGTATAAATCGTAGAGGCATAATCGAAAAGATAGTAGCAGAGAGGAAGGATGCCAAGAATATAGACGGATTTATTTGCTTTTGGCATAAAATGCTGCGCCAGATTTGATTCATAGTGGTATAGGAAATAAAAGGTTACAAAGGCACATCCTACATAAACGATCGTATAGATGATCTTATTGTCAGAAAATAAGCGAACCGCCAGTCCGCACCAGAGAGGGATCTGACAGCACATATAGGCAGTTAAGACACTGACGATCGAAGTGATCCATGAGCATTTGTATATCAGCCAGAGAAAAAGCACCAACGGAAGATGTACAACGACCGGATACAGCCCTCGGGAAATCTCCTGTCCGAAGACGGCGAAAGAAATGATCTGAAGTATTCCGTCGAGGGCACAGAAAACAGACAGAGTGAGTATGTTTTTCCGATTAAAAGGAACACCGGTAAAACATACGCTTGCTACTGTACCAAAGAGGAATACGGTAATAAAATAAATACTGTCGCAGAGAAAACTCATATCATTGTCTCCTTATTATTTCCCAAAAGAGTTTGTATAGGCAAAATTTAAAAACTGTTCCGAAATCTTCGTGTAGTTATTTCTGGAAAGCGGAATCTTCTGACCGTCTGTCAGGATGATATCGCTTTTCGTAACATATTGAATGTAATTCATATTTACCGCATAAGAACGGTGTGGATATATAAAGTCCGGATAGGTTTTCAGAATATCCTGAAATTCCGTAAAGGTCATTACGGCAGAGATCATGGTCTGATCTGCCAGATGTAAGGTGATGGTTCTGTGTGTGACCTCACCATAGACCAGAGAGGATACCCGGATCCGGCTGTACTGCTTCTCTGTTGTATAAATGATGAAGCTTGCGGTATCTTTCTCATCCAGTTCGGCAAGAATGGAATCTATGGAGGCAAAAAATTTTTCTTCGGTTACCGGTTTTAACAGATAGTTCTGGGCTTTTACTTCGTAGCTGTCTACCGCATATTCCGGAGAACTTGTCAGGAATATGATCTCGGTATCTGTTCCGGAAGCTCTGATATTTCTCGCAATCTCAATTCCGTTTTCTCCTGGCATTAAAATGTCCAGGATCGTAATATCAAATCGTTTTCCTTGATCGATGGCATCCAGTAATGAGAAGCCATTTTGAAATATATGAATCTGAAGCGGTGTGGCATGAAGCTCCTGATATCGTTTGAAAAGCGCTGCCAGTATCTGCCGTTCCTGTTTGCTGTCGTCACAAATCGCTATATGTATCAAAAAATCTACTCCTTATCATGGCTTAACCAATATATGATAAGCCGGTCGTTGATCGTCATTTGTACAGGCGTACTCATTGACCTGAGTTCATTATAGCATAGTTCTGATCAAATCGACGGACATTTCATGCACATATAGTGACAATTCGTGCACGAAAAGGGCAGACACAATGCTGATATGATGAACCGATCGTAAAAATGCCTGTAAATGAGATAAAAACGAGGAGGTTTTGAATATGAGAAAGTGCAAGCGTAAATCTTTGGTGTTTCAGTTAATATAAATAATAGGTGACTTTGTCATCATAATAATCAGACAATTGCGTCATTTGGAAATAAATTTTGCGAAAAGTTGAATGGAAAATGAATATATGGTATGATATTTATACATAAGTATGTGTTCGGAATAAAAATAAGAGGAAGGGCGGTGGTTCAATGCGGAAAAAAGGCAACCATAAAAATAAAAATCAAATAAATATAGCGGCAAAATCATTTGCCTACAGTTTGAAAGGGTATCGCTTGCGATACCCTTTGTTTT
Source organism: Clostridium sp. L2-50 (assembly GCF_000154245.1). Lineage (NCBI taxonomy): Bacteria > Bacillati > Bacillota > Clostridia > Eubacteriales > Clostridiaceae > Clostridium > Clostridium sp. L2-50. The sequence goes on from NZ_DS480324.1 coordinate 79,118, forward strand.
AAATGATTATCGGCTTGGTATACCAAGGCGTTTATGGTCAATTTCTTTTTGTATATACATGGCCTTATCTGCAAGACTGATGAGATCCTCTAGACGCTTGCTTATATCTGTAGTTGTAGAGGACCCCATGGCAATGCTTAAGGTTTCATCGAAAATATGAATGTTTGATATATAGTCCTGTACCTTTTCCATATATTGTGCAGCTTCTGCTTCACTTGTATTTGGCATAAATACCATAAATTCATCGCCGCCGGCACGGATGACGCTTGCATTTTCCGGTTTGCATGTCATTAAGGCCTCTGCTGTTTTGATAATGTAACGATCACCAACCAGATGACCATAATGATCGTTGATCCTTTTGAGACCATTACAGTCACAGACAATGACAGTCAGTGGATAAATGTCCAGATTTTTGTTTTTTTCAATCCAGATATCCATATAGGAACGATTCCTTACACCGGTCAGAGAATCTAGGGTTGCCATACGTTCAAGCTTATCTTCCAGAAGCTTTGTCCTTGTAATATCGTTGATCAGGCCAACAATACCAATCATGTTTCCGTTATCATCAAATACCGGATTCTTGATTAGCTGCATATATTCCGTTTGCCCATTTTCATCGAATTTTATCTCATAAGAAGTGCCTTTCTTGGTGGCAAAGATGCGTTTGTCTTCTTCCATTGCTTTAATAGCATTTTCTTTGTCTTTTCGGATATCGATATCATATTTGCCGCGGATGGTCCAGGTGGGATCATTTTTCGGAGTGTTGATGTGATTCCAATAGTGTGTACAGAAAACATATTTACCTTCCATATCTTTAAAATAGATGTTAGAAGGTAGTGATTTCAACATTCGTTCCACAAAGTTGATATCAATTTCGTTTATTTTAAAATCATCAAAATTTCCATTTTCCATACAAGTTATTCTCCTTGTTTCAAAGGTTATCGGTTATTTGTATTTTACTTCATTTTACTGGTGATGTTAATAGAGAAAAACATTTTTGGTGGATTTGCGTATTATTTGAATGAAAAATAGCGGTTAAGCATTCGGTTACTACCATTTATTATATATAAGTTGTAAAAAATTGGATTATGTGTATGACCGCAATAAAAATATTTAATGTATCGTCAAAATAAACATAAAAATATTAATAAATCCAAAAAAATTGCTAATAAATCCAAAAATATTCTATTCTTTCTTCCTGCTTGTCACATTATAATGAATTTAGTCAATGAGACAGAGCGAAAAATAAACAAAATGTACAAACAGGAGGAATGAAATATGAGAAAGAAAAAAATTATAGCTGTCGTTGCAGCAGCAACACTTGCATTATCAATGGTAGGATGTGGATCAGGCGGATCAGGCGGAAGCAGCTCAAGCGGAGTTGCAAATAAGGATAAGCCACTTTGCTGGTTCAACCGTCAGCCATCCAACAGCTCAACAGGAGAACTTGATAAGGAAGCATTAAGCTTCAACAAAGATACTTATTATGTAGGCTTCGATGCTAACCAGGGTGCTGAACTTCAGGGTCAGATGGTACTTGATTATATCAAAGCAAATGCAGCAACAATCGACCGTAACGGTGATGGCGTTATCGGATACGTTTTAGCAATCGGTGATATCGGACACAATGACTCAATCGCTCGTACTCGTGGTGTTCGTTCAGCACTTGGCACAGGAGTTGATGCAAATGGTGCAGTTGATTCAACACCTGCAGGTACAAACGTAGACGGATCAGCAAAAGTTGTTCAGGATGCAAAGCTTGATGTAGATGGTAAGACATATACAATCCGTGAGCTTGCTTCACAGGAAATGAAGAACTCAGCAGGTGCTACATGGGATGCAGCAACAGCAGGAAACGCTATCGGAACATGGACAGCTTCATTCGGTGATCAGATTGATGTAGTTGTTTCAAATAACGATGGTATGGGAATGTCAATGTTCAATGCATGGGCAAAGGATAACAAGGTTCCTACATTTGGATACGATGCTAACAGCGATGCAGTAGCAGCTATTGCAGAAGGTTACGGCGGAACAATTTCACAGCATGCAGATGTTCAGGCTTACTTAACACTCAGAGTTCTTCGTAACGCACTTGATGGTGTAGACGTTGATACAGGTATTGGCACAGCAGATGAAGCTGGTAACTGCTTAACAGAAGGTGAAGATTACAGATACAGCGAAGAAGAAAGATCATACTACGCATTAAACGTAGCAGTAACTGCTGAAAACTATCAGGATTTCACAGATTCAACAAAGGTTTATGACAAGGTTTCAAAACAGCTTGATTCAAGCAAGAGCCCAACAAAGAAAGTATGGCTTGATATCTACAACGCTTCAGATAACTTCTTAAGCTCAACATACCAGCCACTTCTTGAGAACTACGATGATCTGCTCAACCTGAAAGTAGATTACATCGGTGGTGATGGTCAGACAGAGTCTAACATTACAAACCGTCTTGGTAACCCGGGCGAATATGACGCATTTGCGATCAACATGGTTAAGACAGATAATGCAGCATCATACACAACACTTCTTAACAAATAAGATAACGGATCGGCAGGCAATAATGATTTAACTCAGAGGGGTGTCAGATACAAGATTTGATACCCTTCTTTTACTAAGAAAGGGAAGTAGAGATATGGCAGAAGATAAGAATAAATACATCTTATCGATTCAGGGCATGAGCAAGTCATTCGGTAGAAACAAGGTTCTGGATCACATCAACCTGAATGTGAAACCGGGCTCGATCATGGGTCTTATGGGTGAGAACGGTGCCGGAAAATCGACAATGATGAAATGTCTCTTCGGAACCTATCAGAAGGACGAAGGAACTATAATATTAGATGGTAAAGAAGTAAACTTCTCAGGTCCAAAGGATGCCCTTGAAAACGGAGTTGCAATGGTTCATCAGGAGCTTAACCAGTGTCTTGAAAGAAGCGTTGTGGATAACCTGTTCCTGGGACGTTACCCAAAGAATTCCCTCGGTGTGATCGATGAGGGAAGAATGAAAAAAGAAGCTTCAGATCTGTTCAGAAAGCTCGGTATTACCGTAAATCTGACACAGCCGATGAAGAAAATGTCAGTATCACAGCGTCAGATGTGTGAGATCGCAAAGGCTATTTCTTACAACTCAAAAGTAATTGTACTTGATGAGCCTACATCCTCACTGACAGCACCTGAGGTTGCAAAGCTGTTCAAGATGATGAGACAGTTAAAAGAGCAGGGAATTTCCCTGATTTATATATCACATAAAATGGATGAGATCTTCGAGATCTGTGACCAGATATCCGTTCTTCGAGATGGTAGTCTGGTAATGACAAAAGACAGTAAGGACACAAACATGAACGAACTGATCTCCGCAATGGTTGGTCGTTCTCTTGACAATAGATTTCCACCTGTAGACAATGAGCCCGGTGAGACAGTTCTCTCCGTACAGAACCTGTCAACAAAGTATGCACCAAAGCTCCAGAACATCACATTTGATGTTAAGAAGGGTGAGATTTTCGGACTGTATGGTCTGGTAGGTGCAGGTCGTACAGAGCTCCTTGAAACCATATTTGGTATGCGTACAAGAGCAGCAGGAAATGTACTTTATAACGGCAAGATGATGAACTTCTCATCACCAAAGGATGCCATGGATCATGGTTTTGCCCTGATCACAGAGGAAAGAAAAGCAAACGGACTTTTCCTGAAAGCAGATATCACATTTAATACAACAATTGCAAATATGAATCACTATAAGAGCGGAATCGCACTTAGCCATGACGATATGGTTCGTGCAACCGCAGAGGAGATCAAGGTCATGCATACAAAATGTATGGGACCGGATGATATGATCGCAAACCTCTCCGGTGGTAACCAGCAGAAGGTTATCTTCGGTAAATGGCTGGAGCGTTCTCCTAATGTATTTATGATGGATGATCCTACAAGAGGTATCGATGTAGGTGCCAAGTACGAGATCTATGAACTGATCATCAATATGGCAAAGCAAGGTAAAACGATCATCGTTGTATCCTCAGAGATGCCTGAGATCCTTGGTATCACAAACCGTATCGGTGTTATGTCGAACGGTCATCTTGCAGGAATCGTAAATACAAAAGAGACCAACCAGGAAGAATTATTAAGACTTAGTGCGAAATATTTGTAATAGAGAGGAGTTTTGGTTATGGCAGATAAAAGTAAGATCCTTTCGGCCGATGCAGAAGCAGCGCTTTTGAAGCCGATTGATGAATATGTAGGAAAAATACAGTCACAGATCGATGCACTCCGTGTAGACGGATCTGACAAGGTTCAGAGCTATAAGAACCAGATCGCAATTGCGAAGGAAGACAAGAACTTATCAAAGGATGAGAGAGCAAAAGCAGTTGCAGCAGCAAAGACTGGACTTGAAAAGGCAAAGAGCGTGGAAGCAGCAAACAAGGATAAGGTATCCAAGTTGATCGCAGAAGCAGAAAAGTACCTTTCAGAGAATTATAACAGCAAATATTATGATAAAGTAGTTGCAAGCTGCGAGGCAGAAAAAGCAGCAGAAAACGAAGCTTATGAGAAGGTTCGTGCAACGATCAAGACAGAACACGAACAGACACTTGCCAAGCTGTCCGCTGCAGACGAGATCAAAGATGAGAAATATGTATATAAGAACAGATTATTTGATGCACAGATGTCTCATGAATCCAGATTACAGGAGATCAAAGACAAAAAGCATGATGCATTTGCACATAAGTTCCATCTGATCGACCTCTTACGGATGTCCAAATACACATTTGGTCAGAAGCAGGCTCAGAAGATCGAGAATTACAAATACACATTTAATACATCCCAGTTCCTTTATAAGAACGGTCTGTATATCGTAATCATCCTGATCTTCATTGCACTTTGTATTATCACACCAATCGTTAAGAATACACAGTTATTAACCGTTACCAATATCCTGAATATCTTACAGCAGGCATCTCCTCGAATGTTCCTTGCACTCGGTGTTGCCGGTCTGATCTTACTTACAGGTACTGACCTTTCCATCGGACGTATGGTAGGTATGGGTATGGTTACAGCAACTATCATCATGCATAACGGCCCTAACACAGGTGGCGTATTCGGACATATCTTTGATTTCTCAAATATTTCGGCCGCTCCTAGAGCAATTCTTGCACTGGTAGCCTGTATAATTCTTACAACAGTATTTGCAAGTATCGCAGGTTTCTTCATGGCAAAGTACAAGATGCATCCATTCATCTCAACCATGGCGAACATGCTGATTATCTTTGGTTTAGTAACATACGCAACAAAGGGTGTATCATTCGGTGCGATCGATTCTTCAATCCCTAACATGTTCATCCCTACATTTGGCAGCTTCCCATCGATTATTCTTTGGGCAATCGTAGCAATCATTGTTGTATGGTTCATCTGGAATAAGACAACATTTGGTAAGAATCTGTACGCTGTAGGCGGAAACCCGGAAGCAGCAGCAGTTTCAGGTATCTCAGTATTCAAAGTAACACTTGGCGCATTCATCCTTGCAGGTATCCTTTACGGATTTGGTTCATGGCTTGAATGTAACAGAATGGTAGGTTCCGGTAGTGCCGCTTATGGACAGGGCTGGGATATGGATGCCATTGCAGCCTGTGTAGTTGGTGGTGTATCATTTACAGGTGGTATCGGTAAGATCTCCGGTGTTGTAACTGGTGTACTTATCTTCACATCACTAACATACTCACTGACAATCCTTGGTATTGATACAAACCTTCAGTTCATTTTCGAAGGTATCATCATCCTTGCGGCTGTAACTCTTGACTGTCTCAAGTATGTACAGAAGAAGTAAGGAAATGTAATACTCGCTCACAAAAAAATGATATAAATCAAAAGCCGCTCCGTTCGTCTTTGATGTGCTTTCTGTCAGGCTGACAGATGCAAGCTCCAGACTGAACGGAGCGGCTTTTAAAATATCAGGAGTACGCTGTTATTTTATTTGGATATATATAGTAAAACGGGATTTTGGGGTTCATTCTGAACGTAGATTTGTTATAATAAGGAACAGATAGAAAGAATAGAAGAGGAATGAGATATGGATAATTATAAAGTGGTACTCGTCGATGACGAGGTGGAAGTAATCGATGCGATCGAACAGAGAATTCATTGGGATATATTAGGATTTGAAGTTGTTGGAAGTGCGACAAACGGTGTGAAAGCACTGGAGCTCGTGGAGAAGCAGCAGCCGGATGTCGTGATAACCGATATCAAGATGCCATATATGGATGGACTGGAGCTTGCCAGGAGATTGAATAAAGAATATCAGAATATCCATATCGTCATTTTTACAGGATTTGATGAGTTTGAATATGCGAAGGAAGCTGTTCATCTGGAAGTAGAGGAATACATGCTGAAGCCAATCAATGCTCTGGAGCTTACGGAATGTATGAAACGACTGAAAAAGACTCTGGATAAGGAGAGAGAAGAGCGTCTGAATGTAACAAAGCTTGAGAATTATCTGAAGGATTCCCTTCCGGTGCTTCAGACGAATCTGTTTGTTTCGTTGATCGAGGGTCGTGTAAATGAAGAATATTGCGAGAAGTTTTTGAATGCGTATCAGATTGATATGAAAGGACCGTATTATTGCTGCGCGATCTTTCATACCTCGGAGCATCATGTTCCGGATGGTATGAATCCATTGTTGCTTGCCATGTCAGTCGAGCATGAGATCAAGGATCGTTTAGCACCGGAATGGAAGAATCATATGTTCACATATCTGGGAAATGCACTTATGATCATAGAACTGGAAACGGAAGAAATGGTAGTTGCATTTACAGATGCCTGTGACCGATTCTGTAAATGGGCATATCGTGTTATGGGAGCTGTTGTGACTGCAGGAATCGGAAGAGTCTGTGATAATCTGATCAGCGTTAATTCTTCTTATGATGGAGCAAGAGAAGCAGTTTCTTATCGTGTGTTATATGGAACGAGCCGTGCGATCAATATTGGTGAGATCGCACCGAAGGAGCAGGAGATCCTGATCCAGCCGGAGGATACAAAGATGCATGATCTGTTCAAGGCTATTCATCTGGGAGTACCGGAGACACTTGAACAGTCGGTGCGGAAGGAAGTGGAGAAGCTTCATAATAATGCGCAGACCGTGAACCAGTATAACCTTGCGATCATGGAGATGGTGGGAGCATTTTATCGATTCTGTGCTAATAATTTTATAGATTTTAATGAGTTTTGCGGTAATGTCGGAAATCCATACGAACGTGTACCGGAGATGGATGAAAGCACATTAACCGCGTGGATGATCGATTCGGCAAAAGCCATCAGTGAGGAGCTGAAAAATGCCAGAAACAGTACATCGAGACGTATGGTTACAGATGCGCAGAATCTGGTGCATGACAGGTATATGGAGCCGAATCTCTCCTTGGATACAGTGTGCTCGGCACTTGGAGTATCGAATTCTTATTTTTCCAGTGTATTTAAAAAAGAGACAGGAAAAGCATTTGTAACATATCTGACCGATTACCGGATGGATCATGCGGCAGAACTGATTCTCGAAACGAATGAGAAAAGTTATCAGATTGCAGAGCGGGTCGGTTATCTTGATGCAAATTATTTCAGTTATGTATTTAAGAAGCGTTTTGGGGTTTCGCCATCCAAATACAGAACGGAGCATCTGAAAAAATAAAGGATAAATAAGGGGAAGCGTGTTGAAGAATATAAGAAAGAATAAAAAGAAGAAAAATGAAAGTTCTATTATCGGACGTCTTCGGGGGTGGTTTTATCACGGCAGATTTATAGGTTTTGATATTCAGTCGATCATTATGACAGTGCTTACTGCCCTGACGATCATCACAACAGTTATCATGGGTCTGCTGTTGTATAATCGTTTTAAGATGGCGATTAAGCAGACTGCGGTCACGAATACGGAAAATATGGTGGAAAATACTGTTGAAAAGCTGGATGCAGATCTGTTAAATGTGCGTCAGATCACGAATGCGGTGAATTATAATATTATTCAGGAATATGATATTTCCAGCCGGGATTTTAACCGGCAGTTCAGTCTGTTATATGAGATCAATGCCGATAAGATCCAGAGTATGGCGCTATATGATGATAAAGGGAATCTTCTTACTGCAGAACCGGTCACGGTACAGAAGGATGCTGTGGAACCGTCAGAGCAGGACTGGTATCAGGATGCAGAGGCAGATATCGAGAATATTCATTTCTCTATACCGCATATCCAGAATCTGTTTGTCGATGGCACATATCGATATTACTGGGTTGTATCTCTCAGCCGTTCGGTTGATATCAACGATGGTGAGCAGCCGGGAAGTGGTGTCCTTTTGGTCGATATGAAATATTCGGTGATAGAGGATACATTGGCACGGATCAACGATGCGTCAAATGGCATCTATTATTACCTGTGCAGCCGTGATGGTCAGATGATCTACCATCCGCGCGGAACCGATATGGACAGAGGATATTTCAAAGAAGAATACAGAGAGGCAGCAACCTATGAGGATGGAACATATGAACTTACGGTCAATGGCAGGACAAGCAATGTGATCGTAAACAGCGTTGCCTATACCGGATGGAAGGTGGTCGGTGTAGTTCCGGAAAGTGTACAGATCGCGAGCATCAACCGGTTCCGGTATTATATCATTACGACGGTTATCATTCTTATGATGATGCTTTTAGGGGTGAACCGTATTATTTCGAAGAAGATATCCAGGCCGATTCTGAAGTTAAATGAATCCGTAAAAGCATATGAGGCAGGTGGCCCGACAGATATCTACATCGGTGGATCATCCGAGATCCGTCATCTGGGATATTCTGTTCAGAAATCCTACGAACAGATCGAAGCTTTGATGCAGGAGATCATACGGGAACAGACGGAACGAAGAAAGAGTGAGATGGATGCGCTGCAGAGCCAGATCAATCCGCATTTCCTTTACAATACCCTGGAATCCATCACATGGATGGTAGAAGCAAAGAAGAACCTGGATGCAGTGTTTATGATCTCAGAGCTTGCAAAACTGCTCCGTATCAGTCTGTCAAAGGGCAGAACGGTGATCAGAATATCGGATGAGATCCAGCATAGCAGAAGTTATATGAATATTCAAAAAGTTCGATACAAGGAGCGTTTTCAGATCGAATTTGATATTGATGAAGAGATTAATGAGTATTGCACAGTAAAGCTGATCGTTCAGCCGATTCTTGAAAATGCCATTTATTATGGTGTAGGAAATATGGATGAGGATGACGGAGGCAAGATCACGATCCGTGGTGAGAAAAAAGGCGATGATATTTATATTTCCATAGAAGATAATGGTATGGGAATGAATGAGGACATCGTAGAGAATATATTAAAAGATAATAACAAAGTACCAAAACATGGTTCCGGTGTCGGCCTGATCAATGTTCATTCCAGAATTCAGTTGATGTTTGGAAATGAATATGGTCTGGAGGTTTACAGTGAGCCGGACGAGGGTACAAGGATTGTGATCCACATACCGGCTATTCCATATACAGAGGAGAATCGGGAACAGCTTGAAACACAAAATTATGGAAAGGGGAGAGCGACAGATGAAGAGAAATAGAATTACTTTCCTCATAGCAGAGCTGATCCTGGTTGCCATTGCCGGTATATTTATCAACCGGATCTTTCGGGAAGATAATCCGCAGAAACGTGTGGCGGTTATTCTTCCGGATTCCGGTAATACCAGATGGGAAGGCCTGGTTAATGGACTGAAGCAGTCTGCGCAGGTAAATAACATTCATTTGATCATCTGTAATACAGATGAGATCGTAAGTGCAGATGATGAAAAAGAGCTGATCGATGAACAGCTTGAAAATGATGTGGATGCATTTATCATCTGTCCTGCTCCCGGAACAGATACAAAAGATATGCTTGCATCTTTGCAGGCGGAGAAAGAGACCTTTGTTCTGATAACGGAGGATGCATATATGGCAGATGACACAGAATCGACCGGATTTGTAACGATAAAGCCGGATAACTATCAGATCGGCTACACTCTCGGCAGGCAGATCATAAAAAATGATACAGATAAGCAGGCAGGCAAGAAGGTCGGAGTGATTGTCGGACGGGCAGAGACTGAGGCAAGTGTCAGCCGTGTAAAGGGACTTACCGATGCACTTGCAGGATATAGCTGTGAGCTTGTCTGGACGTATAATCAGGATAGCGGCAAAGATACCTGTAAGGCGGTTGATTCCCTGGAAGCGGTTGATTATATAGCAGCTATGGATACAGAAGCTCTTGATACACTCGGTGAAAATGCTGAAAATGGGTATTATAAAGGGGCAGGGATATATGGGGTAGGTACAAGCATGAAATCCGTTGCCCTGCTTGATTACAACAAGATTAAATGCCTTGTTGTACCGGATGGGTACAGCATCGGTTATGAGAGTGTAAATGAGATCGCAAAGAAACTTGGACGACCATTATATACATTAAAAAGTCATGAAGAAGCGATACGGGTAATCTATAAGGATGACCTGTTTTCGGAAGAGACAGAAAGGTTTTTATATTCGTATGAATAGAAAGAAAACAAGAAAAATAATAGCCTGTATATGCATATTGGCAGTTATGATGTCTCTGGTATCCTGCGACAGCAGGAAAAATCAGAAAGACAGAACTCTGCGGGTCGGCGTTGTTACGTATACGCCGGATGATCCGTTTATCAACGCAATGACAGATATATTGAAGGAGGATCTGAAAGCATTAGAAGCAAGTGATATGAAGGTTATCGTATCAGTCAGGAGCGGAGATAACAGTCAGCAGGAACAGGATGAAGTGGTGGAGGAAATGATCGATGCCGGATGCGATGTACTTTGTGTAAATCTGGTCGATCGAACGGCTCCGTCAAATATTATAAGACTCGCAAGACAGAATAATATTCCGGTGATTTTCTTTAACAGAGAGCCGGTAAGAGAGGACCTGCTGCAATGGGATAAGCTGTATTATATTGGATGTGATGCTGCACAGTCCGGCGAGATGCAGGGTGAGATTGCTGCGGAATATATAAAGAATCATCCGGAGGTGGATCGCAATCAGGATGGTAAGATCCAGTATGTACTCTTAGAAGGTGAAGCCGGACATCAGGATGCGATCAGCCGGACAGACTGTTCGGTAAAGACCATTCTTGAAAATGGTGTGAAGCTTGAGAAACTGACCTATCAGTTTGCAGACTGGAACCGCGCGCAGGCAGAGAACCGAATGAGCCGGTTGATCAGTCAATATGGGGATCAGATAGAGATGGTTATTTCCAATAATGATGAGATGGCACTCGGTGCAGTCGAGGCTTATAAGAATGCCGGATATATGCAGAGTAATTATCCGGTCATCTTCGGTATCGATGGATTAGATGATGCGGTGGAAGCTGTTCGGCTGGGCACGATGCAAGGAACTGTCTATAATGACAGAGAAGCACAGGCGAGAAAGATTGCACTGATTGCAGTAGCCTTGTTCCGTGGAAATGATGTGAGCGTATTAGGACTTGAGGATGAACGGTATTATATGGCACAGTACCGTAAGGTCGATGTCAATAATGTGGATGAGTTTTTGCAAAAATAGCTATGTAGCAGGAGGTTAGCACAAATGCAGGATATATGGATTGAATCTTTTTATAATGAAATTGATGCTGAGAAACGACAGGCATTTCTAAAGGAACATACAGGAGATCCGAAGGACGAATTGGATGAATTCCGAGAGAAACTCTGGATTGCCCGGTATGGTAAACGAAAACCAAAGAATGATGCATTTGTGGGCTATCTGATGCAGATGAAATATATCGCAGAAGGTGGTGGCATGAGCCTTGGTGCACAGAAAAGAAAGCAGGCTGCGGAAGTTCTGACCGGTTTATTCCTCGGAAGCTATGACAATCTGGATATCGAGAAGCAGGAGATGGTATTCTATGAGATAAAAAATGCTTTCCTGAAGCTGATCGGGGTCAGCAAGAACGGTCGTGGATTTACTTCTGTTGTATTTGGTATGGGACAGTTATCCGATGAAAGTGTAGCGAAGAAGATCGCAGACCAGATCAGCACGATCGCATTTGCCACACCGCACATGCTTCATATGGATAAGGAGTTTGCGGTATTCCAACAGGCAGCACTGGAAGCCTTTCGACAGGAATTCCCGAACCGGGAGCATTTTCTGAAGAAGTAGGGGTGAAGAATAGTTTGCTGCATTATAAAAACTTGTTTGTTTAGCTTGAACAAACAAGTTTTTTGCGGTATGCTCAATTTAGGAAAAAGATGAGCATTAATTTATCAGAATAAAGTATTTCTTTTTCGTGCATGATTTATAAGAATATGTTTATATTAGATACAAAATTGATTTGTAAATATAGTACGGAATATTTTGAAGGAGTGATTATTATGGGAGCTTATGCAACAGTAAATCAGTCGGAATATATAAGGAATATGAAAAAAAATCAGGAGGATGTCCGTGATATGGTGTTGGATAGTTATCAGGACATGCAGGATGGAAAAGGACGAGATTACAAAGAATTTTTTTCAGAATTAGAAAGCAGGTATCACATTTCGGATGTATAAGGTAATGATTTTGCCATTGGCGGAGCAGGATATTATTCAAAATACAGATTATATAGCGTATGAGAAGAAAGCACCATAGACAGCAGTCAAATTAGCACAGGGATTGAGAAAAGCAATTGAAGATCTTGAATTTATGCCAATGCAGCATGAGGTGGATGAAGACGAAGAGTTGGCAGAAAAAGGAATTCGAAAGTGTTACTATAAAAATTATAAGATTTTCTTTTTTATAGATCTGAAGCGAGAAACGGTTTATGTTTTGCGTGTGTTACATATGTTGGTAGATGCGAAAACGATATTGTTAAATATGCGGTTATAAAAAGAGCGTTATAAGATAAAAAAGCCAGATAAACATTAGTTATTGTGTTTATCTGGCTTTTTATGATCCTTTATGCATTCTCCTGCGTAGCAGCACCTTCGTATACGGCTTCATTTGTAAGTTCGATGCCGAGCTTCTTAAAGGTTGTCATGTCGACTGCGGACAGGATCGATGATACATGGAGCTGACAGCCGGACAGCTTTGGAAGCTGTTCTAATGCATGCTTTGCATTTGGATCGGAGACAGCGCACATGGATAATGCGATCAGAACTTCGTCGGTATGAAGACGAGGATTCTTGCTGCCGAGGTATCCGGTCTTTAAGTGCTGGATTGGTTCAATAAAGGTACGTGAGATCAGATGCGTGTTCTTATCAATGTTTCCAAGTACCTTAATTGCATTTAACAATACAGCAGATGCAGGACCGAGCAGATCGGAAGTGGAACCGGTAACGATCGTTCCGTCCGGCAGTTCTAAGGCTGCGGCGGCGGAACCATTTTCCTGTGCAAGGTTATTTGCAACCGGAACAACAGCACGATCATTGACTGTGATCTTCGCCTGCTTCATGATAAGTTCCTGTTTGTATACTTCGTCTTTGGTCGCTTCGTCTTTAACGAAACGGTTCAGAGACTGATAATATCGTCTGATAATTTCCTGCTTGGACGCTTCTCTGCAGGCTTCATCGTCAATGATGCAGTTTCCCGCCATATTTACCCCCATATCGGTCGGGGATTTGTATGGACAGTAACCATAGATCCCTTCGAACATGGAAGCCAGAACCGGATAGATCTCGATATCACGATTGTAGTTGACGGTTGTTTCCCCATAAGCTTCCAGGTGGAATGGATCGATCATATTGACATCGTTTAAGTCTGCGGTAGCAGCTTCATAAGCCAGATTGACCGGATGCTTAAGTGGGATATTCCAAATCGGGAAAGTCTCAAATTTGGCATAGCCGGCCTTGATGCCACGCTTGTTCTCATGGTAGAGCTGTGACAGACAGGTCGCCATCTTGCCGCTTCCCGGACCCGGTGCGGTAACAATGACAAGCGGACGGGTTGTCTCTACATACTCATTTTTTCCATAGCCCTCATCACTTACGATATAGTCAATGTTATTCGGATAACCCTCGATGGAATAGTGATGGTAGACCTTGATGCCGATCGCTTCCAGTTTCTTCTGGAAAATATCGGCAGATGGTTGTCCGGCATATCGTGTGATGACCACGCTGCTGACATATAGCCCTTTCTTTTTATATACATCGATCAGACGGATAACATCCTGATCGTATGTGATTCCCAGATCGTGACGGATCTTATTGCGCTCGATATCAGCGGCGTTGATCGAGATGATCATTTCTGCCTGATCTGCAAGCTGTAAGAGCATCTGTAATTTGCTGTCCGGTGCAAATCCCGGAAGTACGCGGGAGGCATGATAGTCGTCAAATAATTTGCCGCCAAATTCCAGATACAGTTTATCTCCAAATTGTTCGATACGTTCCCTGATATGCGCAGACTGCATGGACAGGTACTTGTCATTGTCGAAGCCAATGCGTTTCATTTTTTGAAATTCTCCTTCGTAAATTAATCAATATACGGTGGACACTTAAGAAAATGAAGTGCCCTATAAGAGAATACCACAGAGAGGGGAGAAAATATAGAGAAAATTTACTCAAGGTTTCGATTTTCCCCAATATCCTTCTATAGCTTCCTGATTTAATCCTTCGCCGATGACGATCAGGATGGCTTGTCCATTTGGGATCGGTTTGATCTCGGTCTTCTGGTGGGTGACGTTGATGGATATCCAGCTTCCATCAGCGAGCTTCTGGAACCCTTTAATCCGGAAGACCTTACCACAGGCTGGATCGTGCAGGATTTTCTGGCAACTTTCTTTTAAGAAATCCTCTGTAAAATCCATATTCATGAAGTACAGACTGTCGTAGGTCTGTTTGTCGTCAAACCAGAGTTTCGTATAATTGGCATCTTGATAGCCGGATGAGAGGATTGCTTTATAGTCCTCATCGGTCAGATCTTTCCAGTCTTTTTCCAGAACGACCTGCTTTGGTGTGGACTTAGAGTGTAAAATGTCAAATGACTGTTTTACATAATCTTTGGTAGAGGCTAACTGTTTCGGTGTGGCTTCCTGTGAATGACTGTATAAGACAGTGCCGGCCTGTGCCACCTGAGAAGACAGAAGATAACGGGAAGCCTCGGAGAGATTTTGCTCCAGTGTGGCATCAATGATCGTAATAACATTTCCAATCGTGTACCAGCGGTCAAGCGGATCTTCGTGCAGGACATCGAAGAATTCATCCATATCGAAGATGCCGGATGGCTCTACCAGAACGCGGTCATAACCACACATTCCCATTGCGATCAGCTTGGTTTTGAATCGTCTGCGGTGACAGTCGGCATCACAACCGCCGGCAACCATTTCTAGTGTACAGTTATCACCAAGGATATCCTGTAACAGCATGGCATCGACATTGACTGCACCAAAATCGTTTTCAAGAATACCGATGTTTAAGCCCTGATCGATCAGGTATTTAGCATATTTCCTTATAAAAGTAGTTTTACCGGAACCTAAGAATCCGGTGATCAAATCTATCTGAATCATAAAAATCACCTCTTGCTGTATTTGCAGATGATATTCGTGTGTGCATTCGTAACCTATATGTTATTTGTGTATCTTAACTTGCCAATACAGGGGCATTTGAGGTCGCCGGTACTTGATGGCACATAAGTGGCATCTTAGTACCGCTGCAGACCGAAACGAGCGGAAGCGTCCCCTGATTGGGAATGTTAAGGATACACAAATATAGAAGTAGATAAGTGCGCACACGAATACCATCTGCAATCACATTCTAGCATAGGCGGGGGAAAAAGAAAATCGAAGGAATGGGAAAAAGTTATCTTGTCTGAATCCTATCCATAAGGTATAGTAACCTTATCACGAAATAAACGGAAAAGGGTAAGACGAATGATTTTAAATGTAGAAAATTTGACACATGGTTTTGGAGACAGAGCCATTTTCAATAATGTATCTTTCCGGTTGCTTGCCGGTGAACATATCGGACTGGTTGGAGCAAATGGTGAAGGTAAAAGTACCTTTATGAATATTGTAACAGGCACACTTGCACCGGATGAGGGCAAGGTGGAATGGAACAAGCATGTGCGTGTTGGCTATCTGGATCAGCATGCGGTGCTGGAAAAGGGAATGACGATCGAATCTGTGCTGAAGTCGGCATTTTCCTATCTGTTTGAGATGGAGGAGAAAATCAACCAAATCTATGACAGTATGGCGGATGCAACGGATGATGAGATCATGGAAATGATGGAGGAGGTCGGCACATTGCAGGACCTTCTGACAAATCATGATTTCTATATGATCGATGCCAAGACGGAACAGGTAGCGAGAGCACTGGGACTTCTGGAACTTGGACTGGATCATGACGTAACAGATCTGAGCGGTGGTCAGCGTACCAAGGTTTTGCTTGCAAAGCTGTTACTTGAGAAGCCGGAGATTCTGTTGCTTGATGAGCCGACAAACTATCTGGATGCAGAACATATCGAATGGCTGAAGCGGTATTTGCAGGAGTATGAGAACGCATTTATCCTGATCAGCCATGATATTCCATTTTTAAATGATGTCGTAAATATCATCTATCATATGGAGAACCAGGAATTGAACCGCTATGTCGGCAACTATGACAAATTCTTAGAAGTATACGAGGCGAGAAAGGCACAGCAGGAGGCTGCTTACCGGAAACAACAGCAGGAGATCAGCGAGCTGAAGGATTTCGTTGCCAGAAATAAAGCGCGTGTTGCCACAAGAAATATGGCGATGTCCAGACAGAAGAAGCTGGACAAGATGGATGTGATAGAACTTGCGAGAGAACGTCCAAAGCCGGAATTTTACTTCAAGGAAGCGAGAACACCGGGTAAGATGTTATTTGAGACTGAGGATCTGGTGATCGGATATGATAAACAGGCGCCGCTTTCCAAACCAATCAACCTTCGGATGGAGCGTGGAGAAAAGATCGCGATCGTTGGTACAAATGGTATAGGAAAGAGTACGCTGCTTAAGAGTCTGCTTGGAATCATCAAGCCGATATCCGGTACGGTGCATCTGGGTGATTATCTGTATAAAGGCTATTTTGAACAGGAAATGGCCGGAACAGAGAATACCTGTCTGGAAGAAATCTGGCAGGAATTTCCGGGATTTTCACAGTATGAGGTGCGGTCGGCACTTGCCAAATGCGGATTGACAACCAAGCACATCGAGAGCAAGGTTAAGGTATTAAGCGGTGGCGAGCAGGCAAAGGTACGCCTGTGTAAGCTGATCAATCAGGAAACGAATCTGTTGATCCTCGATGAGCCGACAAACCATCTGGATGTGGATGCAAAGGACGAATTGAAGCGGGCACTGAAAGACTATCATGGTTCGGTTCTGTTAGTCTGCCATGAGCCGGAGTTCTATTCGGATATTGTGACAAAGGTGTGGAATCTGGAAGAGTACAGTGTGCTGACACTGTAATAAAGAAAAGTATTGCAGGCAGTTTTTATGTAGAAAATATAAGGCTGTCTGTAATTGATAGCACATATAGTTTAGTATGAGAAATGAAGTTATAAATATGAGGTGAAGACTGTCTATAATCGGATGGGAATATAGACGGCTATGAATATGCTGACAGAGATAATACTGAATGACAAAGGGACAAATGAAAACATCCGGGTACAGGTTATAAGGTCCGGGAGAAAAAGTCTCGGCCTGGAGGTGCGACCGGATGGAACGGTACTTGCAAGGATTCCGGCGAGATTATCTGACCGGGAATTAAAAGCATTTATAGAGAAGCAGCAGGAATGGATCTTAAAGAAAGTGAATCAGGTAAAAAAGCGTGCGGATGCACGCACGAAAATTCAGGTTCCATCTGTGGATGCGTTATCAGATGCAGAGATTCAGAAGATCAAAGACAAGATTGCAGACCGGGTAAAGTACTATTGTGCGGTTATGCAGGTGACAGTTGGGCGCATCACGATCCGCAACCAGAAGACCAGATGGGGAAGCTGCAGCAGTGCCGGGAATGTGAATTTTAATTATCAATTATATTATCTGCCGGATGAATTACTTGACTATGTAGTAGTGCATGAGCTGGCACACAGACGGCATATGAATCATTCCAAAGAATTCTGGTCAGAGGTGGAGCGGTATTGTCCGGACTATAGAGTGAGACGGAAGCAGTTAAAAGAATATCAACTGGCGAATTAAAGCCTGAAATGTAAAGGAAGTTTAATATGGGATTATTTCGAAAAAAGAAAGATCAGATAGCGTATGACAGTCAGAAAAAACGACCGGTCATCAAATGCAGCATTTGCACCGGTGAACAGGTCGCAGGCTTTCAGGATATTCATAATGGGACATTTGAAGATGTCATGTTGATCCGTGGAAAAGAAGATATGAAGGCTTTCCGGGAAAAATATGGAATCCCGCAGGATACGGAGATTCCAAAGATATATTGATTTTCTTTCATATTTTCAATATGATCGCCGAGTGTAACCCCGTCTTTGTTTATATCGATGTCTTTAATACCCATAATAGTTCCTCCTGAAAAAATAGTTCCTATATTATCTATAATACAGAGTTCATAACAAATAGCAAGAAGGAGTTTAACAGTGACACAGGAAAATTTAGCAAGATTTGAGTTCCGAAATATTAAAAAGAATGAAGCAGAGCAAACAGCAGAGATCGAACGGATCTGTTTTCCTCCGAATGAGGCCTGTACTCCGGAAATGATGCATTTGCGTGTGGAGAAAGTGCCGGAAATGTTTCTGGTTGCGGTAGATAAAGCAACAGGTAAGATTGCCGGATTTATTAATGGTCTGTCTACAAATGAAACGGTTTTGCGTGATGAATTTTTTCAGAATGCAGATCTGTATGATCCTGCCGGAGAAAATGTAATGATCCTTGGTGTTGATGTTTTGCCGGAATATCGCAGGATTGGGCTGGCTTCCGAGATGATGGAATGTTATAAGAACAGGGAAAGACAGAATGGACGAAAGCGACTGATCCTTACCTGTCTGGAATCCAAGGTTGCCATGTACCGGAAGATGGGATATGAGGATAACGGCATGTCGGTTTCTTCGTGGGGCGGCGAACAGTGGCATGAGATGACGTGTGAACTGGAAAAGGGTATCCCGGAGGCAATTGCAAAGACAGCCTTGGAGCTTGGATAAGGAGAAAGAATATGCATACATTAGAAGCAGCCAGAAAATATGAAAAAGAATATGAAGTTGATGCTGATAAAAGACCGTTATTTCATGTGACACCACCGATCGGCTGGATGAATGATCCCAATGGATTTTCAGTATATAAGGGACAAATCCATTTGTTTTATCAATATCATCCATATAGCAATGTATGGGGACCGATGCATTGGGGACATCAGGTAAGTGAAGATATGATAAGTTGGAAGCAGTATCAGACTGTACTCGCACCGGATATGGAATATGATGAGGAAGGATGCTTTTCCGGTTCGGCAGTTATGACAAATCTTGGACATGTGTTGTTTTATACAGGAGTCAGTAAAGATAAGAATGGTGGCTGTAATCTTCAGAATCAGTGTATGGCAGTTGGAGATGGTGTAGGTTATAAGAAGCTGAAGAACAATCCTGTTCTCACAGGAGCGGTGATGCCGGAGGGATTCAGCCATATTGATTTCAGAGATCCGAAGGTATGGGAAGAAGATGGTATTTACTATATGCTGACCTGTAGCCGGGATGCTCAGAATAAAGGAATGATCGCGTTATTTTCAAATTCTGAAATACATCAATATCTGGAAAAAACAGAGCTTACCGAACAGGAGACAGGAGCCTTTGAGAAAGCAGCAGGTTGTTGGAAATATGAAGGTGTATTTGCAGAGCACATGGAACGGTTAGGAAGCGTATGGGAATGTCCGGATTATTTCAGGTTGGACGGAAAAGATGTGCTGTTGTTTTCACCACCTGATGTACAGGCGCAGGGAAATGAACTGCATAATGGTAATAATGCGATCTATGTTGTTGGAACATATGATCATGCAAAAAAGCAGTTTCAAATGGAGCAGCCACATACACTTGATAAAGGTCTGGATTTTTATGCATCACAGACGACAGAACTTCCGGATGGAAGGAGAATCCTGATCGCATGGATGCAGTCATGGCATAATTCATTTATCCCGGATGGACAGGAGTGGCAGGGCATGATGACAATTCCAAGAGAATTATATCTGTCAGATGGCAGGATCATCCAGAAGCCTGTGAAAGAACTGGAGCAATATCGGGTTCGGCCGGTTTCATATTCGAATGAAAAGGTAGAAGGCGGGCAGAACTTTGATGGGATAGAGGGAAGAACGCTGGATATGACAGTAATAATAAAATCCGGTAAATTTCAGGAGTTTTACATTGATGTAGCAAAAGATGCAGAGCATTATACCAGAATTACATATAACAGAAGAAAACGGGAGATCGAAGTTGACCGGACATTTTCCGGAATGAACCGGGATGTAGCCTGCATCAGGCGGGCAGAGGTAGAATCGGAAGCAGAACGGATAACATTACGGTTTATTCTTGACCGCAATTCGGTAGAACTGTTTGTGAATGACGGAGAGTTGTCAATGAGTACAGTAATTTATACGCCGCAGACAGCAGATGGCATTTCGTTTTTCTGTGATGGAAATGCGATAATCGATATAGAAAAGTTCGATATTGAGATTCCGATGAACAGATAAATTCTGATACCGGTTATAGAAATAGTAATCTGAAATACCGACAATGCAATGAATTTATTTGACGGATAAACCAGATGTAGTATAATAAACATGACCATTCGTTTAGAAATAAGTGCGGCATTTGCCGTATTACCCATGACTCTTTTTTCTATTGCGTAGGCAGAGCGGAGCTTTCAGGAGGTAGCGGATGGTCTTTTTATGTATATAGATCAGACGGGAGGAAGCACTACAATGAAGATGATATCGTGGAATGTGAACGGAATTCGCGCATGTGTTGGAAAGAATTTTATGGATTTCTTTAAAGAGGCAGATGCAGATATTTTTTGTATTCAGGAATCAAAAATGCAGGAAGGACAGCTTCAACTGGAGCTTCCGGGTTATTATCAATATTGGAATTATGCAGAGAAAAAGGGATATTCCGGAACTGCTATTTTCGCAAAGAAAGAGCCGTTGTCAGTGGCATATGGAATCGGTATAGAAGAACACGACCATGAGGGACGAGTCATCACACTCGAATATGATAATTTTTATATGGTCACTGTATATACGCCAAATTCACAGAATGAGCTTGCCAGACTGGACTATCGTATGAAATGGGAGGATGATTTCAGAGAGTATCTGAAGCAGTTGGAACAGACAAAGCCGGTGGTAGTATGTGGGGATATGAATGTGGCACATACAGAGATCGATCTGAAAAATCCAAAGACCAATCGTAAGAACGCCGGATTTACAGATGAGGAAAGAGAAAAATTCAGTACCCTGCTTGACAGTGGATTTGTTGATACGTTTCGTTTTTTTAATCCGGACGCAGAAGGCATTTATTCCTGGTGGTCTTACCGTTTTAAGGCAAGAGAGAAGAATGCCGGATGGCGGATCGACTATTTTTTGACCTCAAAGGTTCTGGAATCCAGACTTGTGGATGCAAAGATCCATACAGAGGTGTTGGGTTCCGATCATTGTCCGGTAGAACTTGATATTGACCTGTAATGGTGCCATTTATAAGAATAAATGCATACTAACAGGCGAAAGCAAAGATTACAGCACTTGCGGGTGTAGAAGAATAGAAAAAATGATAAAAGGAGAAATTATATATGCCAGTTTTTGATTTCAGTGATAAACCGGTAAAGAATGAGGATACGGTTTGTACCTATACGGCATTTCAGTCAAATGCAAAGGAAAAGACACCGGAGGAACCGATTCTGGTGTTAGATAACAGTGAGAGACAGTGGATCCATCATGCGCTGGGAGTTTTTACAAATCCGGCAAAGCGTACTGCTTTTGAATTCAAGGAAAATGGGGAGACATTTTCAGCAGATATTTTAAAGATTGATTCCAGATTTGTCAGTCTGATCAAATGGCTGGGAGAAAATCATATCAGTGTACGTCTGTCCGGTAAAAATCTGGAAGACGGATATGCAGTATACAGAATCCGAGAGACAGCATTTGGTGGCGGAACCAAGTTATCTGCGGCAGATGGATTTTTACAGTTTATGATCGAACGACTGCTTGCAAGTACAGCGTCAGAGGAAGTCGAGGAGGATGATGATGCAGACGAGGAAGGCGACGATATGAAGCTGACCAGTCTTCAGAGCATTTCTGATTTTATGACATGTGCGGGCAGAACGATGCCGGATAATATCCGTCTCTGGGCGAGAAGAAATCTTGCTGTTGCCAGATCAAACGAGGTGTCACCGGAGGAGCGCCGTCATGCACAGAGAGCACTCTCGATCATGATGAATATTCAGTGGAAGAGCAATTATTTTGAAGCAATCGATCCGGTTGAAGCAAGACGGATCCTGGATGAAGAATTATATGGAATGGAACGTGTAAAGCAGAGGATCATGGAGACGGTTATCCAGATCAACCGAACTCATACCCTTCCTGCTTATGGACTTCTGTTGGTCGGACCTGCCGGTACCGGAAAATCACAGATCGCGTATGCGGTTGCCCGTATTCTGAAACTGCCATGGACAACCCTTGATATGAGTTCGATCAATGATCCGGAGCAGCTTACAGGAAGTTCCAGAATCTATGCAAATGCAAAGCCGGGTATCATCATGGAAGCATTCTCGATCGCAGGAGAATCCAATCTGGTATTTATTATCAATGAGCTTGATAAGGCTGCATCCGGAAAGGGAAATGGAAATCCTGCGGATGTACTTCTGACTTTGCTTGATAACCTTGGATTTACAGATAACTATATGGAGTGTATGATCCCGACCGTTGGCGTATATCCGATCGCAACGGCAAATAATAAAGAAGATATCAGTGCGCCATTGATGTCACGTTTTGCGGTTATCGACATACCGGATTATACCTTTGAAGAAAAGAAGATCATCTTCAGTAAATTTGCATTGCCAAAGGTATTGAAGCGGATCGGTCTGAAAGAGAATGAATGTATCATCACAGAGGATGGTCTGGATGCGGTCATTGAAGAATTCAAGAATACCTCCGGTATCCGTGATCTGGAGCAGGCAGCCGAGCATCTGGCAGCAAATGCACTTTACCGGATCGAGGTAGATCATGTACCACAGGTGACATTTGATGCGGAAGGCGTAAGACATTTATTCCTGTAGGAATGTTACCGGACGGCTGTTTTTAGTTAAATGAAAATGGAGCATAAGTAGAAATGATAAAATTAGTTGCAAGTGACGTGGATGGAACTCTTGTTCCTGACGGAACATTTGAGATCAATCCTGAGATCTATGATGTGATAAAGAAACTGAAAGAAAAGGGTATTACCTTTGTGGCAGCAAGCGGCAGACAGTATGCGAGCCTTAAGAAGTTATTTGCGCCGGTTGCAGACCGGATCTTGTATATCCCGGATAATGGCGGATTTGTCAGAGGAGGTAAGGGCGAAACATGGCTCAAACGTCCGATGGAGAAAGACCTGATCCGTGCGGTCGTGGAGGATGCAGAGAAGCTACCGGATGTAGAGCTGATGCTCTGTGGAAGGGATTATGCATATGTTGGAAGCGAGGATGGACGACTGTATAACTGGATGCGGGAAGCATACCGCTATGAGATCAAGGCAGTGCCGGATCTTACCGATATTGATGATGATATCGTGAAGATCTCGATATTTCACCCGGAGGATGCAGAGCGGATCGTAAAAGACTGGTTTTATGACAAATGGAAGGATACCATTCTGCTGGCACCTGCCGGAGTTTACTGGGTAGACTGTTCGGAACCATCGATCAACAAGGGAAGTGCATTACAGTTTCTGCTTGATAAATATGAGATCAAACCGGATGAAGTTATGGTATTTGGTGATAATATCAATGACCTTGGTATGCTTGCCTGTGCAAAGGAAAGCTATGCGATCGGAAGTGCCAGAGATGAGGTAAAGCAGGCAGCAGCCCATGTAGCAGATACGATGCGCAATCAGGGTGTGATCAAGGTGTTAAAGGAGCAGTTGTTAAAATAAACTCAGACAGTAGTTGTGATTGAAAAAGGAGTGAAGCCTGATGGCATGTACAACGATATTAGTTGGAAAGAAGGCATCCTATGATGGATCAACGATCATTGCCAGAAACGATGATTCAGGATCCGGTCATTATATGCCGAAGAAATTTGTAGTCGTAGAACCGGAAGAACAGCCGAAAACCTACCGTTCGGTTCTGGCGCATCTGGAAATCCCGCTTCCGGAAGAAGCGATGCGCTATACCTCGATGCCAAATGCAGTCGATGGTGAGGGCATCTGGGCGGCAAGCGGTGTAAATGCAGCCCATGTTGCAATGACAGCGACCGAAACCATTACATCGAATCCGAGAGTGCTCGGTGCAGATCCTCTGGTCGAGTATCAGCCGGCAGAGAACGGAAACGAAGAAATACCGGGCGGAATCGGAGAAGAAGATATTGTCTGTCTGGTACTCCCATATATAAGAAGTGCGAGAGCAGGTGTAGAACGTCTTGGAAATCTGCTTGAAACGTACGGAACCTACGAGATGAATGGAATCGCATTCCAGGATCAGGATGAGATCTGGTGGATGGAGACGATCGGAGGACATCACTGGATCGCGAAGAAAGTGCCGGATGATGTCTATGTTGTGATGCCGAATCAGTTCGGCACGGATGTATTTGATATGAAGGATGCATTAACGGATCAGAACGCACATATGTGCTCAAAAGATCTGGCGGAATTTATCGAGAAGAATCATCTGGATCTGACTATTAGAAGAAGCACAGAACGTAAGGCCGAAGATGCGGATCTGCCGTTTGGCAGATTCATTAATCCAAGAGAGATATTTGGCAGCCATGATGATTCGGATCATGTCTACAATACGCCAAGAGCATGGTTTATGGAGCGGTACCTGAATCCGAAGACCTACCGCTGGGATGGTGAAAATGCAGATTACACACCGGTATCGGACGACATTCCGTGGAGTTTGATTCCGGAGCATAAGGTGACGATGGAGGATGTCAAATATGTGTTGTCCTCGCATTATCAGGGAACACCATACGACCCATATCTTCCATATGGAGATAAGAAGATGGCAGGTGCATATCGTTCCATCGGCGTTAACCGGACTGATTTCATGTCTGCGATCCAGATGCGACCATATGGAGCAGAGGACAACCGTGTGATCGAGTGGGTGGCATTTGCCTCAAATGCATTTAATGTCATGGTGCCATTTTATGCAAATGTGGACACAACACCGGAATATCTGGCGAACACGACCGCTGATGTATCTACCGATAATTTCTACTGGAGCAGCCGGATGATCGCAGCGATGGCAGATGCATCTTACAGCAAGTCGTTGTTTCATATCGAACGGTATCAGGAAACCATGCTTGCGAAAGGGCATGAGGTGATCAACCGATACGATGAGCAGATAGAAAAAGAACCGGATGCCGGTAAACGAAGTGCGCTTCGAGAGCAGGCCAATCAGGAAATGGCAGATATCCTCCGGAAAGAGACCGGTAATACGCTTTCCAAAGTCTTATATGAACTGAGTAATCAGATGAAGAATTCTTATGCGAGATCGGATGCTTAAGGCATCGGCATAGAGAAGCAAGAAATACAGGAGAAAAAGTAGAAAATATGAAACGAGAATCATTTAAATCCCGTTTAGGCTTTTTATTAGTAAGTGCGGGATGTGCAATCGGAATTGGAAATGTATGGAGATTCCCATATGTAGTAGGAGAAAATGGCGGTGGTATCTTTGTACTGTTCTATCTGCTGTTCCTTGTGGCAATGGGACTTCCGGTTCTGACCATGGAGCTTGCAGTCGGACGAGGAAGCAGGAAGAGTGCAGTTCTTGCATATAAGGAGCTTGAGAAACCAAAGAGCAAATGGCATATCCATGGCTGGTTTGCCATCCTTGGATGTTATGTGCTGATGATGTACTATACAACCGTATCCGGCTGGATGGTATCGTATTTTTATAAATTCGTAACAGGCGAATTCAAGGCAGGTATGGATGTGGATGCGACCGGATCTGTATTCTCTGATCTGCTTGCTGATCCAAAGCAGATGGGCTTCTGGATGATCTTGACGGTTATTGTCGGATTTATCGTGTGCAGCCGTGGGCTTCAGAATGGTCTGGAAAGAATCAGTAAGATCATGATGACAGCATTGTTGGTGCTGATCGTGGTACTGGCAGTTCACAGTATTACTTTATCAGGAGCCGGTGAAGGTTTACGGTTCTACCTGATCCCAAATCTGTCAACGGTTGAGAAAGTCGGGATAGGAAATGTAATATCGGCGGCTATGAATCAGGCATTCTTCACTCTGAGTCTTGGTGTAGCTGCGATGGAGATCTTCGGAAGTTATATGAGCAAGAATCATGCACTGGCAGGCGAGGGCGTGCGGATTTGTGCCCTGGACACATTTGTTGCTGTTATGTCAGGACTGATCATTTTTCCGGCATGTTTCAGTTATGGCGTAGAGGTTACTTCAGGACCAAAGCTGATATTTGTAACGCTGCCGAATGTATTTGTAAATATGGCAGGCGGAAGGATCTGGGGTTCTCTGTTCTTTCTGTTTATGACATTTGCAAGTTTTTCGACTGTAATTGCGGTATTTGAAAATATTATGTCTTTTGCAATGGATATGTTCGGATGGAGCAGGAATAAAACAGCCATCATCAATTGCATTATTATTCTGATCGCAAGTCTTCCTTGTGTTCTGGGATACAACGTGTGGAGTGATCTGCACCTGATCGGTGGCAGAGATGTATTAGACAGTGAGGACTTCCTGGTAAGTAATCTTTTGCTCCCACTCGGTTCGCTGATCTATCTGTTGTTCTGTGTTACGAAATGGGGCTGGGGCTTTGATAATTATATCGAGGAAGTAAATACCGGTTCCGGACTGAAAATGTCCAGAAAATTAAAACCATATTTCCAGTTTGTACTTCCTGTTCTGATCCTGATCATTCTGATTCAGGGACTGTTATAAAGAAGATTTTCAAGATAAAATATGAGAAGATATTTGGGAGATAAGACGGTATATGGATACAAAAAAATATGAAGATCAGATGCCTGTAGATGAAGGTCTACAGGGAAATGAGACAATCGAAGAAGCAATCCTTGCTTTACAGCAGGAACCGACAGAAGAAATACTTGCGCATACGCTTACAGTGATAAGACGGCGTGCGAGAGCAAATGGACAGTTCATTGTTGCTGTTATACCACCGGTGGGTGCAGAGAGCAGTTTGCAGATCCAGGCGATCCAGACCGAGGATGAGCGGTACTGGTGGATGGCATTTACCAGCTTTGATGAGGAGATAAAGGGCGGTGAAACCGTAATGTCGACCTTTATGGCAGATATCAGCCATCTCTTTGAAGCAGCTTTAATGACGGACGATATAGAGGGCATTATTCTGAATCCCTGGAACCGTGCATTAATGTTGGATAAGAGCCTGCTTCAGCTGATTCTTGCAGGAAAGTAGCTCAACATTAGAAAAATGCCATTTTTTGTATAAAAAGTTTAGAAAATTTAATTTTTCACAAAAACAGTTGTTTAAATTTCACAAATATATAATGAGAAATGAAAAGAATTGTGATATAATCAGAAAGTAGTGTAGTAGTACACTACTTTTTGTTTTTTTATAGGCAAGAGCCGTTTGCGGCTCCTTAGTCGTACCAATAAGATAGAGTAATAGGAGGATGGAAAGATGGCAAGATTTACGTTACCTAGAGATATTTATCATGGAAAGGATGCATTAGATGCATTAAAAACTTTTAAAGGAAAAAGGGCGATGATCTGTGTTGGCGGTGGCTCTATGAAACGCTTTGGATTTCTGGATAAAGTAGAAAAGAATCTGAAAGAGGCAGGAATGGAAGTTCAGTTATTTGAAGGCATTGAACCGGATCCGTCTGTTGAAACAGTTATGAAGGGTGCTGCTGCCATGCTGGAGTTTGAACCGGACTGGATTGTAGCAATCGGCGGAGGTTCTCCGATCGATGCGGCAAAGGCAATGTGGATCAAATATGAATATCCGGACATTACATTTGAAGATATGTGTAAGGTATTTGGTATTCCTTCCCTTCGTAAAAAAGCTCATTTCTGTGCAATTTCATCTACTTCAGGAACTGCAACTGAAGTAACGGCCTTTTCAATTATCACGGATTATCAGAAGGGCATCAAATATCCGATCGCTGATTTTGAGATCACACCGGATGTAGCGATCGTTGATCCTGAGCTGGCAGAGACGATGCCGCAGAAGTTAGTTGCTCATACCGGTATGGATGCAATGACACATGCGATCGAGGCATATGTATCAACCGCAAACTGTGATTTCACAGATCCGCTTGCATTACATGCTATTAAGATGATCCAGAATGATCTGGTTGGTTCTTATAACGGAGATATGGAAAAACGTGACGCAATGCACAATGCTCAGTGCCTTGCAGGTATGGCATTCTCAAATGCGCTTCTGGGTATTGTTCATTCTATGGCACATAAAACAGGTGCAGCATTTGCGGATTATGGTGCACACATCATTCATGGTGCGGCAAATGCAATGTATCTGCCGAAGGTCATCGCATTTAATGCAAAGGATGAAACTGCAAAAGAAAGATATGGAGTGATTGCAGACTTTATGGGACTTGGCGGTGATACATTAGATGAGAAGGTAACACTGCTGATCAACTATCTGCGTAAGATGAACGATGATCTGAATATCCCACACTGTATCAAACATTATGGTGCTGACAGTTATCCGGTAGAGCAGGGCTTTGTACCTGAGAATGTATTCTTAGAGCGGTTGCCGGAGATCGCAGCAAATGCAATATTGGATGCATGTACAGGATCGAATCCTAGACAGCCGAGTCAGGAAGAGATGGAGAAACTCTTAAAGTGCTGTTATTATGACTCAGAAGTTGATTTCTAAAAGTTATTGATTTATAAGAGGTACAATACTGATATAAAATAAGAAACCAGGGTATTTTTGGAACAAATTCCGAAAATACCCTTTTAAAATGTCAGGTAAAACTTGATTTCTTAGGGATAGCACTTTATACTGGAAAAGTAGTGTGCCTTTATGGAAACGGATGTAGCAGAATGCTTATCATAGGGCATAAAAACAAAAGAAAATTTTGGAGGAGAGAAATTGAAGATCAAAAGAAAACAGATTGCGATGCTTATATTCATTGCGATCATAATCGTACTCATGGTGGTAACCGGTAAAACACCGGGGGAGATCGCAGATCCGGAGAATTATCAATGTAAGACCTATGCAACGATATTATCTCTGCTTCCACCGGTTATTGCGATCGGTCTGGCACTGATCACAAAGGAGGTTTATACTTCGCTTCTTGCAGGAATTATTACAGGTGGATTATTATATTCGAATTTCAATCTGGAGTTAGGTATCAATACCATGCTGTTTAATGAAAATGGCGGTATGATCGCGAAGCTTTCAGATTCAGGAAATGCGGGTATTCTGGTATTTCTTGTTATGCTTGGTATTCTGGTATCCCTGTTAAATAAAGCAGGAGGCTCTGCGGCATTTGGAAAATGGGCATCAAAACACATTAAGACAAGGATTGGTGCACAATTATCCGTTATGGTTCTTGGAATACTGATCTTTGTAGACGATTATTTTAATTGTCTGACTGTAGGAAGTGTCCTTCGTCCTGTAACAGATCGTCATAAAGTATCAAGAGCCAAATTATCTTATATTATTGATGCTACAGCAGCACCGGTGTGTATCATAGCACCGATCAGTTCATGGGCTGCAGCTGTTACATCATCCGTACCGGAGGATGCGGGAATTAACGGATTTGCAGTATTTATCCAGACAATTCCATATAATCTGTATGCACTTCTTACGTTAGTCATGGTACTTGGAGTAACCATTCTTCGTGTTGATTTCGGTCCGATGAAGAGACATGAAATGAATGCGATCGCAGGGGATCTGTTCACAACTCCGGGAAGACCATATGAAGATAATGAAGAAGAAATTTTAAAAGAAAATGCACATGTGCTGGATCTGATTCTGCCGGTTGTTGTGCTGATCATAAGCTGTATCATTGCAATGGTATATACAGGTGGTTTCTTCAGCGGAACATCATTTGTAGATGCATTCGCAAATTCATCCGCATCGGTTGGCCTGGTGCTTGGTGGTGCTGTTACACTGGTATTTACGTTTATTTATTTCATGCTGCGTGATACCTTATCCTTCCGGGAATTTACGGAATGTATACCGGAAGGTTTCAAATCAATGATCGCACCGATCCTGATCCTTACAATGGCGTGGACACTTTCCGGTATGACGAATCTCCTTGGCGCAAAGGTATATGTAGCTGATCTGGTATCCAGTTCTGCCGGTTCCATGCAGGGCTTCCTGCCGATGATCATATTCATTGTTGCAGCCTTACTTGCATTTGCCACCGGAACGTCATGGGGAACCTTCAGTATTCTGATCCCGATCGTGATCGGCGTATTCCCATCCGGACAGATGATGGTAATCTCTATCGCATCCTGTCTTGCAGGTGCGGTATGTGGTGACCACTGCTCCCCAATCTCAGATACAACGATCATGGCATCTGCCGGAGGACATTGTGAGCATGTAAACCATGTATCTACACAGCTTCCATATGCAATTGTTGTAGCTGCAGTATGTATGGTTGGATATCTGCTGATCGGAATTCTTCAGGCTGCGAAGCTTGCCGCACTTTCATGGCTTGCGCTTCCGGTTTGTATCGTGCTGTTATTTGTAGTTCTAATGCTTATTCGTGCAAAAACCGGACGTGAAGAGGTTTAGGTTTCGAATATTTTCACCGAAACGTATGGACATATTTAAGAGCGTACGACCTGAATTCGAAAAACTTGCCAGATTATAGTAAAGGAAATTAGTAGTAAAATATGTTAGAAACAATTGAATCAATCAACAACGTAGTCAATAACTTTATATGGGGTGTCCCTGCCATGATCTGTATTATTGGTGTCGGTCTGGTGTTAAGCTTCCGAACCCGGTTTCTGCAGATCAGGAAATTCCCATATGCGATGAAAGTTACGATCGGGCGAATGTTTCGAAAGAAACAGGCTGCCGATGGAGCCATGACACCGTTTCAGGCGGTGTGTACCGCGCTTGCGGCTACGGTCGGTACAGGAAATATAGCAGGTGTTGCAGGAGCGATCGCTATCGGTGGACCGGGCGCCGTCTTCTGGATGTGGATATCCGCACTTCTTGGTATGTGTACAAAGTTTTCAGAAGTAACACTCGCCGTTCATTTCCGGGAGAAGAATGATAAGGGCGAATTTGTCGGCGGACCGATGTATTACATCAAGAATGGTCTGAAGAAGCACTGGCACTGGCTTGCATATTTGTTTGCAGCATTTGGTGTGATCACAGTATTCGGTACAGGAAATGCCACACAGGTAAACACGATCACGACAGCGATCGATTCTGCATTATTTAATTATGGAATTATTTCAAAGAATTCCGCGTCAACCATAAATCTGGTCATCGGTATTGTGCTCGCAGTCCTGCTTGCATTGATCCTGCTTGGCGGGATTAAGAGAATCGGACAGGTAACAGAGAAGCTGGTACCATTTATGGCGCTGTTCTATGTGGTGCTTGCGCTTGGAGTCGTAATTTTAAATATCAATCATGTGCCGGCAGTATTTAAAGAGATTGTGGAAGGCGCATTTTCACCGGCGTCAGTAACCGGTGGTGTTGTTGGAAGCTTTTTCATGAGCATGAAGAAGGGTGTATCAAGAGGTATCTTTTCAAATGAGGCCGGGCTTGGTACAGGTTCAATCGCACATGCATGTGCAGATACAAGAAAGCCGGTAAAACAGGGATTCTTTGGAATCTTTGAAGTATTCGTAGATACTATAGTTATCTGTACCCTGACTGCATTGGTTATACTTTGCAGCGAAGTGCCGATCACATATGGACAGGCAGCGGGCGCTGAGCTTACGATCAGTGGGTTTACTGCTACATATGGCAATTGGGTATCACTTTTTACAGCTGTGGCGATGTGCTGTTTCGCATTTTCAACTATTATTGGTTGGGGATTATATGGTGCGAGGTGTATCGAGTTCCTGTTCGGAACAAAGGTAAATAAGCCGTTTATGTTTGTTTATTCACTGGTTGCTATCGTTGGTGCAACCTTAGATCTTGGATTGCTCTGGAGTATTGCAGAGACCTTCAATGGTCTGATGGCGATACCAAACCTGATCGCAGTATTCTTGCTTTCCGGTGTAGTTGTGAAGCTTGTCAGGGAGCATTTTGATCCGGAAGCAAGGGAAGAAGCATAATAAAAATAACAGATAAATAAAAATAATAGATAAACAAAAAACATCTAATCGGATAACAGATATGAATATGTCGTTAACCGATCGGATGTTTTTTTGCTTTATGGAAAGTCTTATTGTATAAAGCAAGGAACTTCAGATTAAAATTTCGTCAAATCAAAATTTTTTCAAAAAATATAAATTTGTGTCAACTTTTTCTCATCCTTAAACATCTAAATAATAGAAAACAAAGTAAGAAATACTTTTGAGATAGATAAGGAGGAACGGATAATGCGTCAGAATAGGAATAGAGTCAGATTACAAAAAAGAAGAAAGATGTTCTTAATGCAGCAAAAGAGAAAGAGAAGGAGAAGAAGACAGCAGATATTTATGCGTGGAACGGCAGCAGCAATGCTTCTGTTTGCGTTCTGCATCAGTATTCGGTTCATACATATGGCGAAAGACAGACCGATTGTAGAAGGATCAACGCAGGAGCCTGTGACAACAGAGGTAAGTACGACAGAGACAAGTACGACAGAGAGTTCCGGATCCGGTAATGTGAAAGAGACATTGCTGACAGGCCGGGGCGATGATACTACAACAGAATCAGTAAAAAACATGGATTTAAAGAGCAATGACAAATCAAATGAATTTTCGGATGCGGTATTTGTCGGAGATTCCAGAACGGAAGGCTTCGTGTTACAAACCGGTATACAGACAACCGCATATGTACACAAGGGATTAACTGTTGCAAGCGCATATACCGCAAAAGTAATCCATCAGGACGATGAAGACCGGTCAGTGATGGAGGCACTTGCCAGAACAAGATATAATCGTGTATATTTAATGTTTGGAATCAATGAGACAGGCTGGATCAGTAATGATATATTTATCTCAGATTACAAGCAGATCATTGATGATATTAAGGCACAAAATCCATCTGCAAAGATATTTATTCAGTCGGTACTTCCGGTAAGTAAAGCGGTATCGGATTCCGGCGGATATGTCAGAAATGATAAGATCGCGGAATATAATAAACGATTAGAGCAGCTTGCAGCGGATGAAGGTGCTACATTTGTGAATGTGCAGGAAGCGGTATCAACAGATGGAGTTCTGCCGGATGATGCGGCCACAGATGGAATTCATCTGAATAAGAAATATTGTGAAAAATGGCTCACATATCTGGAGGAACATACACTGGATAAATAAAAATATTAACAGAGGGAACAGAACGTGAATGAGCGTAGTATTTTAAGAAAAACGAAATATCAGAATGAACGTGCCGGTTATAAAAAGCAGGAATCACAAGATACGGGAATCCGGTCAACTATAGTGATACGATTTATTGAGGATAATCAGGAGAAGTTTTATCGGATGGCATTTGGCTATATGAAGAATGAACAGGATGCTTTAGATGCGGTTCATGATGCGGTCGTTAAGATACTGCAGAACCGGAGCCAGGTAAAAAGTCCGGAATACTTTGAAACATGGGCGTATCGTATACTGATCAATGAATGTCTGATGGCTTTGCGAAGGCAAAAAAAGGTTGTCTATCTGCAGGAGGATGATTCACTTGAAGACAGTACAGACAGGACGGGAAAGCAGGAGGAATATGTCGATCTGTATCATTCTATGGATCGGCTTCCGGCAAAATTGAAAACAGTCGTTCTTTTGCGTTTTTTTGAAGATATGCAATTTGACAAGATCGCAGAGGTTACAGGAGATAATATCAACACAGTAAAATCAAGGTTGTATAAGGCTTTGAAACTCTTAAAGCTGGATTTGGAGGTTTATGATGAAGTTTAATAAAGAGGAATATGAAAATATAAAAATCCCGGAACAATTGAATTCCATAGTTCAGGATGCGATAGAAGAAGGGCTGACGACAGAGAGCACAGGGATGTCGGATCAGAAGCCTGTTAATATATATACGAGACGGAAGAAACATATACTGCGTTATGCAGGAGAGGCCGTAGCTGCAATGTTTTTGATATTTGTGGTTCTGCTGAATGTATCTCCGACGTTTGCAAAGGCAGCAGCAGATACGCCGTTTATCGGTCCTGTGTGTCAGGTATTTACCTTCCGGGAATATGAATATGCGGATGAAGCCAAATATGTAAATGTGAAAGTTCCGCAGTTGAATAATACCGGAAATTCCGAACTGGAAAAGCGTGTGAATCGTGAGATAGCAAAGATGATCAACCAGGAAGTGGAAGCAAGTAAGAAGCGTGCGGAAGAAGAGTATAACGCTTATATATTAACCGGGGGAGATCCGAAGAACTTTATCCCATATGATATCGTTATTGACTATGAGGTCAAATGTCTGGATGAACATTATGTATCTTTTGTGATCAGTGAAAATGAGACCCGGGCAACCGGTTATTACCAGATGTTCTATTATAACATTGATCTGGATACAGGAAAGGATATTACATTAAAAGAATGGTTTGGCAGCAATTATAAGAAGATCATAGCCGATGAGGTTCAGAAGCAGATCAATACCTGGGACGACGAAAAGAAATTCTATCTCTGGGAAGATTTAGATCTGGAAGATTTGATCAATGAAGATACACAGTTTTATATCAATGACAAGGATCAGGTTGTGGTATTTTTTAATAAATATGAGCTGGGTGCAGGAGCAATGGGAACGCCGGAATTTATAATTGATGTATCAAAATAATATAAAATAAAAAGCTGTAAAGGAAGTGTGAAATCTTTATAAAAGAGATTGACATTTCCTTTTTTTCTGGCTATATTGTTCTAAAAGAAACTTAGCACTCTTATATAGCGAGTGCTAATAGCTTTTCCTGCATAAGCAATACCAAAAGCTGTGTCAACACAGGTCAGCGGCAATTGCTGCGATAATTTGCGAAACTTGGAAATAATACAGGAAAAGGCAGTACATATATGTAGAAATTACAGGTACCTGCCGGAAAGAGAGGAGACATATGAAAGAAGTAAAATCACCCAAGAAGCCGTTGATCTTCTATTATGGGATCGTGCTGGTCGTTCTTCTGGTTTTTAATATGTTTATTTATCCGCTTCTGATGAAGATACAGGTCAAGGAAGTAGATTACGGAACATTTATGAAGATGATCAATGAGAAAAATATTGGTGAAGTAGAGGTGGATGATTCTGAGATCATCTTCACAGACAAGGATAAGAACACATACTATAAGACCGGAGCTATGGATGATCCGGGACTGACGGAACGGTTATACGATGCCGGAGCGGTATTTTCAAAGAATGTCGATGAGACGGTATCACCGGTCTGGCATTTCCTGTTGACATTCCTTCTTCCGATCATTATATTCATCGGACTGGGTCAGTATTTCAGTAAGAAGCTGATCGAACAGGCGGGCGGTAAGAATGCGATGTCCTTTGGAATGGGCAAGAGCAATGCCAAGGTATATGTGCAGTCAACAAACGGTATCCGTTTCTCGGATGTCGCAGGAGAGGATGAAGCAAAAGAAAATCTGGCAGAAATCGTTGATTATTTGCACAACCCTGCGAAATATACGGATGTCGGTGCTTTGATGCCAAAAGGTGTCCTGTTAGTAGGTCCTCCGGGAACCGGTAAAACAATGCTTGCAAAAGCAGTTGCGGGAGAGTCCAATGTACCGTTCTTCTCGATGTCCGGTTCGGAATTCGTAGAAATGTTTGTAGGTATGGGTGCCTCCAAGGTCAGAGATCTGTTCAAGCAGGCAAAGGAAAAAGCACCATGTATCGTATTTATCGATGAGATCGATGCGATCGGTAAGAAGCGTGACGGACAGATCGGAGGAAATGATGAAAGAGAACAGACCTTGAACCAGCTCCTGACTGAGATGGATGGCTTTGAAGGAAACAACGGCGTTATCATCCTGGCGGCAACAAACCGACCGGAATCGC
This sequence comes from Clostridium sp. L2-50, assembly GCF_000154245.1. Taxonomy (NCBI): domain Bacteria; kingdom Bacillati; phylum Bacillota; class Clostridia; order Eubacteriales; family Clostridiaceae; genus Clostridium; species Clostridium sp. L2-50. The sequence goes on from NZ_DS480324.1 coordinate 115,335, forward strand.
TTGATCCTGCACTTACCCGTCCGGGTCGATTCGACCGTAGAGTTCCGGTTGAACTTCCGGATCTGAAAGGAAGGGAAGCAATCCTTCAGGTACATGCCAGAAAGATCAAGGTTTCGGATGATGTGAATTTCCATACGATCGCAAGAATGGCAGCAGGAGCTTCCGGTGCAGAGCTGGCAAATATCGTAAATGAAGCAGCTCTTCGGACAGTACGGGCAGGCAGAACGATCGTTACAGAAGCAGATCTTGAAGAAAGCGTAGAAGTAGTTATCGCAGGATATCAGAAGAAGAATGCTGTTTTATCAGATAAAGAAAAGCATGTGGTTGCCTATCATGAGATCGGCCATGCACTCGTAGCGGCCATGCAGTCGCACTCGGCACCGGTACAGAAGATCACGATCATTCCGAGAACCTCAGGTGCGCTCGGCTACACCATGCAGGTGGAACAGGGAGACAAATATCTGCTGACAAAAGAAGAACTGGAAAATAAGATTGCAACCTTTACCGGTGGACGTGCAGCAGAGGAAGTGATATTCGGTGAAGTTACGACCGGAGCATCGAATGATATCGAGCAGGCAACGAAGATCGCACGGGCGATGATTACCCAGTATGGCATGAATGATGACTTTGATATGGTTGCGATGGAGACGAGAAATAATCAGTATCTTGGTGGGGATACATCCCTTACCTGTTCACCGGAAACCCAGCGGGAGATTGACCGCAAGGTTGTAGAACTGGTGAAGGTTCAGCATGAAAAAGCGCGTAAGATCTTAGAGGAGAACCGGGAAAAGCTGGATGAGCTGGCAGCCTTTTTATATGAGAAAGAGACGATCACAGGAGACGAATTTATGAGCATTTTACAGGATAAGAGGTGAGAATTATGAGGAAACGAACAGAATTTGGCTGGATGGAGCTGATACTTGGAATCATACTCACTATACTTGGCATCTTTACGATGATCCGTCCTGAAAGTATGTTGAACAGTATTGTCATCTGTTACGGAATCGTGGCAGCAGTCAGCGGTATAGCTGATATTATATTCTATGTAAAGATGGAGCGGCATATGGGAGTTGTACCGACAGTATCCCTGACCTCCGGCATCTTAAGTACCCTGCTTGGTATGATGCTGATTCTCTGTCCGGGAGCCGCACAACGGTTAGTGATCTGGCTCTTTGCACTCTGGATCATTATGCACAGTATATCCAGACTGTCCCATATCAGCACTGTACGGTATTTTGCAGGTAACAGCTTCGGACTTGTATCCCTGTTGTTGAATATCATCGGTATCGTGATCGGAATTATGCTTCTGATAGAACCGATTATGGCAGTTGTCGCATTCGGTTATCTGATCGGACTGTATCTGATCGTGCTTGGAATTGATAGTATTGCATCAGCACTCAGCAAAATGGGATCAGACTGGTAGGCGTAAATAATCCGAATCATAAAAAATACATTTCCAGTAGAATCTCGTCGAGAAATGATGTATGATTGTACTAATTGTTTGTTAAGGACGAAAGCAATCTCAAGGAGGAACTACAGTTGAATTTCTTAGAAGAAAGAATTGTAAAAGACGGAATTGTCAAAGAAGGAAATGTATTAAAGGTTGACAGCTTTTTGAATCACCAGATGGACATCCGGTTATTTGACCAGATCGGTGAAGAATTTAAGAAGCGTTTTGAAGGAACGCCGATCAATAAGATTCTCACGATCGAGGCATCCGGAATCGGGATCGCATGTGTGGCAGCGCGACAGTTTGATGTGCCTGTTATCTTTGCGAAGAAATCAAAAAGCATCAATATAGAAGGTGAAGTGTATGTGGCAGAGGTAGAATCCTTTACCCACAAATGTAAGAATCAGGTTATCGTGTCAAAGAAGTTCTTGAATCCGGACGACAATGTTCTGATCATTGATGACTTCCTTGCAAATGGCTGTGCCCTTCAGGGACTGATCTCTATCGTGACATCAGCCGGTGCAAATGTTGCGGGAATCGGTATCGTAATCGAAAAAGGCTTCCAGACCGGCGGACAGATCATCCGGAATCTGGGATATCATCTGGAATCCCTTGCAATTGTAGACGAGATGGATGCAGCGACAGGAAATATCATTTTCCGGGAGCAGTAGGAAGCAATGACAAAGGTTGTAAATCGTTTCACGATCGTAGCCTTGTCCCAGAGGAGTAATTAAAGGAGTTTTTTATGGCAGAACAGAATGAGAAAGATTCTGTGCAGACAACCTCCGGCAGTGGAGAGCACAGAGAGAAAGATTTATCCATTATGGATTACAGTAAGACCTATGGAGGAATCTCCAAACGGTTTTCAAATGTAGCAAATGAGAAGATGGAGACACCGAAACCTGTTGCGATCGGAAGAGTTCTGATCGGACTTATGGCGGTGCTTCTGATATGGGCAAACTTCCAGCCGTTCGTTCAGGCGACTGTGGATGGAACAACAGAATCCGTCAATTTCCTGAGTGGAGATGGAATCCTTGTTATATTTTTTGCATTGATCACAAGTATTATAATGGTATTTAAAAATGCAAGAAAATGGACGTTACTTACAGCGATCCTGACTCTGGCTGTGATCATGATCGATCTGGTCAATACAATGGTTCAGATTAAGAATAATACCAATGGCGATATAGTCTATAGCCTTGGCTATGGAACCATCTTCCTGCTGATCGGTGCGATCGTTATGGTAGTCGGCGCAGCAATGATTCTGGTGACAGACTTGAAGAATAAGAAGAAATAATTAAAATATTTAATAATAAAAAGGCTTCCCACTGATGCATGGGCTATATCCTTTATTTCACAGAACACTTGCGTTCTATTTTTCACGTAACGGTACTAAGTTCACTGCTTATCGCAGTTCACTAAGGACCGACGTGAAAAAAGGTCTGTTCCATAAAGATATAAGCCCATACATTAGTGGGAAGCCTTTTTTTAATTTAACAGCCTAAACCCAGATATTTGCAGATCATATTCCAAAGATCTGAACAGTTACAATTCATACACATAATAAGATCCTCCTGTTGTAATTTATAAATGTATCGATCGAGTACAATGGAATTGTAATAATTCTGTAACATTTTCGCAATATGAAACGATTACCAGTTTGATTTTTAAATGTGGAAATATGCATGTAGTTTATTACAAAGACAGAAAAAGGCTTCCTGTTAATATTGCAGATATATCAAACCTGTTTGCAAAGTATTGTTTTTGAGCAAAATGGACGAGAGTATTATTATTGTGAAGCAAGCCTGCCCCCTCTGTGTAACTTCGAACTAAACTCGGTCCCCTCGTTAAGGTCTCAGTTTATTCGCGTTGGTACTTAGGCTGCGTATTTTGCAGCCTTATGTACCATTACGTCGAAGGTAGAGCGGAAGCCTTTTTCGTCCGCAAACACAAAAAACAAAAATTTCCACTTGAAAAATCGAACGTAAGTTCTTATAATAAACATATGTTCGAAATACAAGCAAATAAAACTATACAGGAAAAATTACATATACTGGCGGATGCGGCGAAGTATGATGTGGCATGTACATCCAGCGGTGTGGATCGAAAAGGAAAGGAAGGAATGCTCGGAAATGCACGATCCTGCGGAATCTGTCACAGCTTTGCATCAGACGGACGCTGTATCTCTCTGCTCAAGATTCTGATGACGAATCATTGTATTTATGACTGCAAGTATTGCGTGAACCGAGTATCGAATGATGTCAAGCGTGCCACTTTTACGCCGGAGGAGATCTGTGAACTGACGATCGAATTTTATAAAAGGAATTATATAGAAGGGCTGTTCTTAAGCTCCGGTGTGATCCATGATCCGGCATACACGATGGAGCAGATCTGTATAACCTTACAGCTCCTTCGTACAAAATACAGGTTCAACGGATATATTCATGTAAAGACGATTCCGGGTGCACCGGATGAACTACTTGCGGCTGCCGGATTTCTGGCCGACCGCATCAGTGTGAATCTGGAGCTGCCGACTGCGGAGAGCCTAAAGAAGCTTGCTCCGAATAAGAGTTTCCAGACGATCATGACTCCGATGGGGAAGGTGCGTGATACGATCGCAGAGACAAGAACCCTGATAGGGAAAGATGCAAGAATGGAACGCAGTCTGGGGAATCGTTACCTGCCGGGAAGTATATTCGGGAAAGAACAGTTACGGCTGACCGGAGCACAGAGTAATGGAGGCGGCTCTCTTTGGAAGAAAGCTGCTTCCTTTGCTCCGGCAACTCAGGATACATGGAAGCCACGGGCATTTGCACCGGCAGGTCAGAGTACACAGATGATCATTGGGGCATCCGATGAGAGCGACTATACGCTGGTTCAGACAACACAGAAGTTATACCAGAACTATGATCTGAAACGTGTCTTTTATTCCGCCTATATTCCGGTAAATGAGGACTCGGCACTTCCGTCTCTTGCGACTCCGGTTCCGCTTCTGAGAGAACACCGACTGTATCAGGCAGACTGGCTGCTGCGGTTTTACGGATTTCAGGCAGATGAATTGTTGTCGGAGGAGCGACCGAATTTTAATGTCCGGATGGATCCGAAATGCGACTGGGCGATCCGGCATCTGGAACAGTTCCCGATCGAAGTGCAGACAGCTTCTTATGATACGCTGCTCCGGGTGCCGGGGATAGGACCGAAATCAGCAGGCAGGATCGTAAAGGCGAGACGGTACGGACATCTGGAATTTGACCATCTGAAGAAGATGGGCGTGGTGTTGAAACGGGCGCATTATTTTATTACCTGTGGAGGACGGATGATGTATAAGATACCGATCGAAGAGCAGTATATTACCAGACAACTGATAGGCGAGTATGCAAAAGAAAACTGGCAGGTAGAGCATAAGGAAGAAGAATATAGGCAGTTATCCTTTTTTGATGCTCAGGGAGTATTTGGAGTTCCGAATTGATTTGTGGATAAATGTAAAATCCTATTTAAGAATAGACGATTGTATGAAGAAATATTGTCAGGATAGATTTTATAGATAGATGAGGATATAGATGGGAGAATGTAAATATGAGGATATTTACCTGTAAACATCAATTAGAAGATATGATGACCTGCATCTATGATGCATGGGTTTATGCACTCCGGGTCGGACATGATAAGGTGCAGTTACGGACGGAGCCGATCGTGCAGGCAACTTTATTTGACGAGTATGTCCATGTGGATGCCGATGCAGAAAAGACGGAAAAGGTTCTGCGTTCCGTTCGAAATAAGATCGGGATGCAGGCATATATCGATGTGTATTATGCCTGTCTGATGGAAGATGATGTACTGGACGATATCTACCGGTTTTTGCGGATCGGATTTCAGGCAGGACCAAGGGTGATCGGGATGCTTGCAGAGCCTCCGGTTAGCCGGATGCTGGAGATTCGGCGGGCAGTTGGAAATGAAATTCATCATTTTCGGGAATTTGCCAGATTCAATTCGATCGATAATAAGGTGTATGTCTGTCATCTGGAACCGAAGCATGATGTGATCTATCAGGTGGCAGAGCATTTTGCAGACCGGATGCCGGATGAATATTTTATGATCCTTGATGATAACCGGAAGTATGCGGTGATCCATCCGGGAAAACATTACTCAGGGCAGCAGGCAGATAGAGAAAGAGAGATTTCAGAACAGAACCGATATATGAAGGAAAAGGCTCAGAAGATGTATTTGCGGGAGTTGTCCGATGAGGAAATGAAGACGCTCCGACAGACGGAATTATTGAAGGATGAATATACCGAACTCTGGAAGACCTTCTTTCATACGATCGGGATTGAACAGCGGAAGAATCCGACCTGCCAGCGGAATCTGATGCCGATATGGAAGCGGAAGCATGCGGTAGAATTCATGCAGTAAACAAAAAGAATAAAATTTACTAACTTTTAGTAAAAATTTAGCAAAAACTATTGATTAGTTTTTATTCTCGTGTATAATGATGATAGTGGTTATCGTAACAGAGAATCCGGTACCGATAAATGTTGTGATAACCGAAGGTTAAGAATTTATTTTACAGGAGGATTATGATATGAAGATCTTAGTAACAGGTGGTGCTGGTTATATTGGAAGTCATACCTGCGTTGAATTATTAGAAGCAGGATATGATGTAGTAGTTGTTGACAATCTGTATAATGCGAGTCCGAAAGTAATTGGAAGAATAAAAGAGATAACAGGAAAAGACGTAACATTTTATGAGAAGGATATCCGTGATCTGGATGCAATGAATGAAATCTTTGCAAAAGAAAAGCCGGATACAGTAATTCATTTTGCAGGCTTAAAGGCAGTTGGTGAGTCTGTTCGTAAGCCACTCGAATATTATGAGAATAACATTGCGGGTACATTAACACTTTGCAAGGCAATGCGCGAGAATGGATGCAAGAACATTATCTTTTCATCATCTGCAACCGTATATGGCAATCCTGCATTTATTCCGATCACAGAGGAATGTCCAAAGGGTGTCTGCACAAATCCTTACGGCTGGACCAAGCATATGCTTGAGCAGATCCTGACAGATATCCACACAGCAGATCCGGAATGGAATGTAATCCTGCTTCGTTACTTCAATCCAATCGGAGCACATAAGAGCGGACTGATCGGAGAAGATCCAAAGGGTATTCCAAACAACCTGCTTCCTTATGTAGCACAGGTAGCGGTAGGAAAGCTTCCTTGTCTTGGTGTATTCGGTGATGACTATGATACACCGGACGGAACAGGTGTCAGAGATTATATTCATGTTGTAGATCTTGCCAAGGGTCATGTAAAAGCGATCAATAAGATCAAAGAGAATCCGGGTGTAAAGATTTACAATCTGGGTACAGGAAAAGGATACAGCGTTTTAGATGTTGTTAAGGCATTTGAGAAGGCATGCGGCAAGAAGATTCCTTATGAGATCAAGCCTCGTCGTGCAGGTGATATCGCAACCTGTTATTCTGATGCAACTCTTGCTAAGAAAGAACTTGGCTGGGAAGCAGAATACGGAATTGACGAGATGTGCGCAGATTCATGGAGATGGCAGAGCATGAATCCGGATGGCTATGGTGCATAATGAAAATATTCAGTAAATAAGTAACAGACAGGCAATTGTAAACGTGCCGGAATACAGGGCATAGAGAAGATACAATTGCCTGTTTGTTTAAGATAGAAAGGGGTTAGTTTATATGGCTGAATATACAGCTTCAAAGACCAGATATACAGAGACAGAAGGAACGGATTTTTACCGCCATTGCGGTAAAAGCGGTCTGATGCTTCCTCCGATCGCACTTGGTCTCTGGCATAATTTCGGTAGTGTAGATAATTATGAGAATATGAAACAGATGTGCTTTACCGCATTTGATCACGGAATCACACATTTTGATCTGGCAAATAATTACGGTCCGGTATATGGAAGCGCAGAGGAAAACTTCGGCAGAATCCTCCGGGAAGAAATGAGTGCTTACAGAGACGAGATGGTGATCAGTACAAAAGCAGGATTTGATATGTGGGAAGGTCCTTATGGCAACTGGGGCAGCCGCAAATACCTGATCGCGAGTCTGGATCAGAGCTTAAAGAGAATGGGACTTCCATATGTAGATATCTTCTATCATCATCGCATGGATCCGAACACACCATTAGAAGAAACGATGGAAGCACTTGCACAGATCGTAAGAAGCGGTAAGGCTTTATACGTAGGTCTGTCGAATTATGACGGTCCGACGATGGCGAAAGCAGAGCGGATTCTGGACGAACTGCATTGTCCGTTTATCATCAATCAGAATCGTTACAATATTCTGGATCGGACAGTTGAGAAGAACGGACTACTGAAGCAGACATATGCATCCGGAAGAGGACTGATCTGCTTTTCTCCACTGGCACAGGGTATGTTAACCGATAAATATCTGCAGAATATTCCAAAGGACAGTCGGGTGGCAAGAGACGGACGGTTCCTTCATGAGGATCAGGTCGTATCGATGCGTCCGCTTCTGACAGAGTTAAATGATATTGCAGCAGGCTATAATATGAGCTTGTCAGAGCTTGCGATTGCATGGCTGCTGAACAAACCGGAGGTTACAACCGTTTTGATCGGTGCATCGAAGCCGGAACAGATACTCAGTAATCTGAAGGCTGCTGAGAAGCAGAGAACAACCGAGATGGAAGCAGAGGAACTGGCACTGATCGAAAAGGCGGTCAACCTTTATCACGCATAGAGGATAAGTGTTATTTGACTTCACTTCAAAAAAGAATATAATATAAAAGACAGTTCTGAAAAGTATTTTCTGACAGAGAATGCTTTTGAAAGTATTGACGGAACAGAACGGATCATATTGTATGTTATTTTGAAAGAGGAAGACGGTATTGCAGGCACATCAGACAGATTTCTCAAGTGGAAATGTATATAGAAATATTATAGAAGTAGCTGTACCAATGATTCTGGCACAGCTACTTAATCTTTTATATAACGTGGTTGACAGGATCTACATCGGACGGATCCCGGAAGTCGGTACAACTGCACTGACAGGGGTAGGTCTGTGCTTTCCGATCATTTCACTGATCACCGCCTTTACCTATCTGTATGGAAATGGAGGTGCACCGCTTTGTTCCATGGAACGCGGTAAGGGTAATGATGAAGAAGCAGAGCATCTGATGGGAAATGCTTTTACGTTATTGATCGGAACAGGAATTGTATTGACGATTATCGGGCTGATCTTTTATAAGCCGATTCTTTATCTGTTTGGTGCAAGTGATGATACATTCCCATATGCAGGCTCCTATATTCAGATCTATCTGCTGGGAACGGTATTTGTCATGGTATCGGTAGGAATGAATCCGTTTATCAACAGTCAGGGCTTTGGAAATACAGGGATGATATCGGTTCTGATCGGAGCAGTTTTAAATATAATACTGGATCCTATATTTATCTTTGTTTTAAATCTGGGAGTAAGAGGAGCGGCTATTGCGACGATCATTTCTCAGTTTTGCTCGACAGTATGGGTACTTGTATTCCTGACCGGAAAACGGGCAGTGCTTCATTTGAAATGGAGCTGTATGTGGCTGCAGTGGAAACGGGTTTTGCGGATCATCGGTCTGGGAGTATCCAGCTTTATCATGGCATTTACAAACAGTCTGGTACAGGTTGTATGTAATGCGACACTTCAGGTCTATGGTGGGGATATCTATGTGGGCGTTATGACCGTGTTGAATTCCGTGCGCGATATCTGTACACTTCCGGTTATGGGTATTACAAATGGTGCATCTCCGGTCATGAGCTTTAATTATGGAGAAGGGGCATATGAGAAGGTACGGAAAGCCATCCGTTTCCTGACTATATTATGCGTAACCTATACTTTTGCGGCATGGGGCATTCTCAGATTGTTCCCGGAGCCGTTTATCCGTATATTTAATCATTCACCGGAACTGATCGCAAAAGGGGTTCCGGCATTACATATATATTTCTTTGGATTTTGTTTTATGGCATTGCAGTTTACCGGACAGAGTGTGTTCCTTGCGCTTGGAAAGGCGAAAAAGGCTACCTTCTTTTCTCTGCTTCGGAAGGCGTTTATCGTAGTGCCGCTTACCATTCTGCTTCCGAAAATCGGAAATCTTGGAGTGGATGGTGTATTCTGGGCAGAGCCAATCTCGAATCTGATCGGCGGATGTGCCAGCTTCTTTACAATGTGTGCCACGGTGTTGCCTGAATTAAAGCACGAAAAAGCTCGATGAAAAATATAAACGACCGGATAGTCAAATGCCTGTAAGAACAGGATATGATTATCCGGTCATTTTATCTGATAGAATTATTTACTCGATCTCTCGTAGTGCCTTTCTGAACTGGAAGAAGAACAGGATGGCGGTGAAGGTTACGGCGATCAGGTCTGCGATCGGTTCTGCCATGTAGACAGCCATTGTCTTATCTGCGGTGTAGATATGCGGCATAATGAAGATCAATGGGATCAACAGGACGAATTTACGCATGATCGCAACGATGATGGATGCCGGAGCGTTGCCGAGAGCATTGAATGTCATCTGACAGGAGATCTGGATTCCAAATAAGAACATAACCGCAAGGTAGTATCTAAGTGCATCCTTGGTAAATGCGATCAGGGCTGTATCCGGGGTAAAGATGGATGCAAAAACCTGAGGGAAACACATAATGCAAAGCCATAATAAAACAGAATATGTCAGGCTGACCTTTAGCAGAAGTTTGAATGCATCCTTTACTCGGGATGCATTTTTTGCACCATAGTTATAACTGATGATCGGCTGAGCACCCTGCCCAAGTCCCTGAAGTGGGAGCATGGCGAACTGCATGACGCTGGTAAGGATCGTCATAGCACCGACTGCCATATCTCCGCCATATTTCAGAAGGGAGGAGTTGAAGCACACAGATATGATACTTTCACTTCCCTGCATGATAAAGACAGCAGAACCGAGTGCCAGACATGGCAGGATATAGGAGGCCTGCAAACCGAGGTTTTTCACACGGATACGGAGTGTTGTCCGTTTGCCGAAGAGGAAGCTTAAGACCCAGATGCAGGAACAGCCCTGAGAAATGATCGTTGCAAGAGCCGCACCTTTTACCCCCATATGAAGCGCAAAGATAAAGATCGGGTCTAAGATGATATTCGCGATCGCACCGATCAGTACGGACAACATACCTTCTTTGGCGAAGCCCTGTGCAGTGATAAATGCATTCATACCCAGAGTGAGCTGTACAAAGATTGTGCCGATTGCGTAGATATTCATATATGAGGTTGCATAGTTAATGGTATTCTTACTTGCACCGAATGCCAGAAGCAGATCGCGATTCCAAATCAGAAGAACAGCAGTCAGTATAACGGATAAGATGATCTGCATGGTAAAACAGTTACCGAGGATTTTCTCGGCATCGTCTTTTTTATTTTTGCCCATATAGATGGTAGCCCGTGGAGCACCGCCATTTCCGACCAGAGCCGCGAAAGCGGAGATGATCATGATAAGGGGCATACAGACACCGACACCGGTAAGTGCCAGTGAACCGTTTTGTGGAATATGACCAATGTAAATACGATCAACGATGTTATACAGCATATTGATCATCTGTGCGGCGACTGTAGGAAGTGCGAGCTTTGCCAATAATTTACCGATCGGTTCTTTTGCCAGAAATTCCCGGTCGGATGAGCCTGCGTTGTGGGCAATCCGGTTCGGTTGGTTGCTTCTTCCGTTTTTCGATATGGATTCTCCGCCGGTTGGTGGTGAAGCTTTTGATGTGTTGTTTGGAGAATCAGTCATGCTGTAGGCTTGTCTTTGTTTCTTCATGTATATTCCTCGTTCCTTTGATTGATGTTTTATATTGTATAAAAGTTAATTGTGATATAAGCTTGCCTGAATATAGTATTGTCCGAACTGCGAAGTATTCAGGTGACAGGGTGTGATCATGTTATTTTAAATGCGATAACACATTGTCATACAAACGCTTGTTATAGGATGCAAAATTCTTCTTTTCATCATCTGAAAAACCTTCAAAGATGCAGGAGATCAGTTCATCCTGCTTTTTCTCGATCGCATGTACAACGGGAATTGATCTATCAGAGAGCTTCAGATGAATGATCCGTTTATCATTTGTATCCGGATGTCTGGTCAGATAGCCTTTGTCGGCGAGAGAATCAATGGCTGTGGATACATTTCCACGCTGCAGCATACGAAACGCTACGATATCTCTGGCAGTATCATGTGCCGGATTATTGTGTAAAAAAGTAATGATGATAACTTCAATCCGTGAAAGCTTATAGTCTGTCCGGATGCTTTCAAGATATTTTTCCTGAAGCTTCATCAGGCTTTTTGTCATATCAAAAATATTGGATGGCGGTTGTAGGATCATATATATTCCTCATTTCTTAATTAAGTTTTTTTTAGAACTATTATAACTTCAAAAATGAAAGAGTCAACCCATATATATAATTTTTATAGAAAGAGGAAAACGCAGTCAGGGTGTTATCTGGGACAAAATCTAAAGGCAAAAATATTATTGACAGAGAAAAAATAATAGATATACTAAAATTTGTACGCACAGATAGGATAGCTAAGTATAAAATTTTATTGCATACCGGATCACCTGTATTGCAGAGTTACATATAGAAATAGGATAATCAGAGGATAATATGCCGCAGATAAACGAGAAAACATGGATAATTATAGCAGTAGTAATTGCGCTTATAGGATCGCTGATCTACAATATCATTTCAGCAAAAAAGCTGAAAAAGAAAAGACAACAGTTTACAAGAAGTATTCAGTCTTCGTATACGCATATGAAGACGATCGAGGATACCAATAAAAAGATATATGAGATTTCAAATGAGATCAATGAACTGATCAGAGAACAGAAAGACACCAAAGGATATATAGAAAAAAAGAAGAAGGAGATCGAACAGATCAGACAGATGATTGTGACAAATGACACGATCCTTGACTGCACGATCTCAGATAAGCGGGATCTTGCAACAGAAAAACAGATCGCATTTACCTATAATATCCCGACCGGTTTACCGGAGATTCAGATGGAAGATGTCGACAAGATCCGTCTGTTTGCCAATCTGTTAGACAATGCGATAGAAGCAGCCGAGTCTGTACCGGCACAGGATATAAATGGGAAAAATAAAAGATACATACATATATCGATATTGAATCGTGGAAGCAACTTCTTTGTTACCATTGAAAATTCCAAAAGAACGGAGATTTCTGTTACAGAAAATCAATTCCATACAACAAAACTCGATGCAGAAAACCATGGCAGGGGTGTCCGGATTATCCGTCAGATCGTCGCCAAATACGATGGCACGGTCGAGTTTACCGACAAGGGCGATACCTTCGAAGTCGCGGTTATGTTGTAAATGGCATCTTTTTTGTTCGTAAAAGAGTTTCATCTGTGATATACTAAATCCGTTGCCACCCCTATATAGGCACAGAAAGGGGGGTTGACTTACGGAAGTGTTAGTATCGTTTATTATCTCTGTTATGGCAAGTGTAGTTGCCTACTACATATGCAAATGGTTGGACGGAGACAAATAATCGGCAACCAGCCTAAGGTTTAAGCCACCTTTGCCGAAACGGAATAGAAAAAGCCATGAGTGGCATCTCATGGCTTTTTTGTTGCCCTTACGGACTGTTAATATCGTTTTTGCCTAAACACAATATATCATATGCTCCGGTTAAAATCAAGTATTCCCTTTTTTATCAGAAATATTGTTATTTGCAGAATTTTATTTTCTGAAACATATGAAAGCAACTAGATAGTGAGAATAGAACGGGAGTGTTCTGCGGCATGAATGGATACAAGCGCATGTCATATAGTTGTCTTGTCGTTAGTTTACAACATAGCGTGCTCGGAAATGTATTTCAGGTAGGCGGCTTTGATCGGCTTGGCGTAACGCCTGCCGACAGGCAGTTTAACACCGTCAGTCAGTTCAATCTCCTGTGAGGCGGCATTTTTAACATATTCAAGATTCACCACAAAAGAACTGTGGCATTGTGAGAAACAGGCAGGAAGACGCTTACTTACAGCCTGAATGGATTCGTATACTTTGTACGATTTTTGTTCATTTGTATAGATAATGATCTCCCGCCCGATTCGTTCGATATATGTGATCGAATCGCAGGGGAGTGTATAGCGTTTGCGATTGGAAGTAATATCCAGAAATCGAGTCTTGCGTTCGACAGTAAGCCGGACTGCTTTATCGAGGGCTTTTGGCAGATATCTTTGTATGGAATCCTTCGTAACATAATATATATGACGGACTTCATAAGAGTCAGAGATATAATCGGTATGGCTGGTAAGAAAAATAACTGCACATTGCGGGCATCGTTGGTTGATCGCAGAAGCGAGGTCGATACCATTTAATTCGCCCATCTCAATATCTAAAATGGCAATATCATAGTCGAGCATATCATTTTCAAGCAACTTCTTTAGTTCTTCCGGTTTGTAAGGATTGATCACGGATGTAAATGCTGTGTAAGTATTCAGACAGGAATGTACGAAGGTTGTTGTTTCTTTTAATTGTAAATCCGAATCATCGCATAATAAAAGTTTTAAGTCCATATTTGTTGCCCCCTGCAAATAGTAATTCCCAAGAAGAATTATTTCTAATTAACTGGTAATATTATAGTAAATTTGTTAATATAAGACAAGAAAAAAGTCAGAAAATGGATGCGGGATACAGTGGCCGGAACATAGAAGGTGAGATAATAAATGAACATATGGACATTCCTGCAGGTGCTCGGAGCAGCCCTGATCACGGCATTACAATTTAATATTTATCTGGGTGCTTATATGGGAATGGATCGTGGAAGAAGAGACCGGATCTATCTGGGATTGAATATTTTAAATATGTTTTTCCTCCGCGTTTTAATAAATACAAGTATACAGCTTGATGCACCGGTATGGTTTCGCACCATCGTCTATACTTTTGGATTTGCGATGATGCTTGTAGGTGTCGTATTATACCGTAAAGAGCGCATGGTTATAAATTTGGTATCATTTATGGTGGGTATTATGACATTTGATCTTGTTACGGTGACGATGTCAGCAGTGATCGAGGAGCTGTTTGGATATGCATATAATGATACACCGGTATTATACAGTGCAAAGGCATTGCTTGTCTGGCTTGGGGTAGAAGCCTTGCGTGAGGGCATAGGAACGATCATTGAAGTCTGGTTTATGCGGACATTTATGCCATACGGGAAGTTCCGGAGACAATCATTTGCCAGAAGCATGGTGTGGATTCTGGCTGTTGGAACCGGATATATGATGTTGGTCGTGTATTTTGTGACTATGGTAAAAGAGGTTAATCTGATGTCACAGTTTATAGCACTGGGAATCTGGGCATCTGCTTTTATAGTTACGTATCATCTGTATACGATCGTATATAATAGCTATCAAAGAAAAATGATACGTTTTCTGGAAGCAAAGATGAAGCAGCAGAAAGAGGATTATGAGAAGCTTCTGGCTGATTACAACAGGCTGCGGGATATCAAGCATGATCTGTATAATTATGTGCATATACTTGATCTGGCAGGAGATGTCCGGAAGGAACAGGAGCAGATCAGACAGTTACAGGAGGATCTGAAACCGGGAAAACAGAAGGAGTATATAAAATACACAGATCATTCAATCCTGAATCTGGCATTAAATAATGTTACATCTGTCTGTGAGGGTGCAGGTATTCATCCGGAAGTTGCAGCAGAAGAAATTCAGATTGATACAAATGTAGAACTCGACATGGGATATCTGATCGAGCGGATGGTACATAATGTTATTTTGTTGAATGAAGATCAGGGAGAGAATAAGCGGGATTCCATATCAGAGTCATTGCCCCGGACACTTCGGATTCAGATCGCACCATCGGAATCCTCAGATGGAAATATTCAGGTTGTGCTTAAGGGTATCGGACTTCGCATGAAGGGTATTGAGATGAATTCAGATAACAGAAAGGAGATACGGAATAATAAGCAGATCATCCAGTTTATTATGGAGCGGCATGAGGGATTCCAGTGGAATAACAGGAAAGAATCTCATCTGTATCTGACCGCATGAGCAGAGACCCGTATCCGGAATTTGTAGAAATATGTCGATTACGACGGAAACATTGCAGATTACGACAGGTTTATTGTATCTGATAAATGTTTTGATATAATAACCTCATAGGTATATCGAAAACCGATATATTATTGAGAGGGAAAGTTCATAATATATGCATTTATGTCAGAGAGGACATATATTTTTCAGCCCAATCAGCTCTCCTTGCTGCAAGATTGTGGAAGCTCAGAATGAGTGCAGTAGATTATGGTTGCAAAATATGAAAAGCATACATTGGAACGGATAAGGGAAGATCTGATAGTTGTACCGAGAAACGCAGGTATCAGGTCTTCTTTTTTTAGCCTTTTACCATGCCTTAACCGTAAAACGTGCTACAATATATATTGTGACAGTTTAGAATATGCATATATAATAATGCTTGTCAAAATTGATTGAAATGGATACGATTGTTATAACAGATTACAAAAAGATACAGCGGAGAAAATGATGAACAGATTCCTGAATTTTACAAAGAATTTTTTAATTACGGCAGCGATATTGGTATGTGGATTTTTGTTGTCCCTGTTTATGCAGAAGGAGTGGGGAAATCAGACTTTGATACCCTCTATTTTTCTGTTGGATGTATTTCTGGTATCCGTTATCACAGATGGTTTCTTATATGGTGCGGTCGCATCTGTCATCAGCATTCTGGCGGTAAATTATGCATTTACATTTCCTTATTTTAAGATTAATTTTACGATTCCGGAAAATATGATCTCTGCCGTTATCATGATAGCTATTGCAGTTATTACCTGCGGATTTACAAATAAGCTGAAGAGTCAGGAACAGTTAAAGGCAGAGAGTGAGCAGGAGAAGATGCGGGCAAACCTGCTCCGATCCGTATCCCATGATTTTCGGACACCGCTTACAACGATTTATGGTGCAAGCTCTGCAATGTTAGATGACAAGAATGAATTTACGGAGGAGCAGAAGAAAAGTATGCTTCGCGGAATCAAACAGGATGCGCAATGGCTGTCACGAATGGTTGAGAATATGTTATCGATTACCAGACTGGATGGAAAAAATGTTAAGATCATTAAGATCCCGATCGCGCTGGATGAGCTGTTAGATTCTGTCCTGGTTAAGTTCAATAAACGGTATGAAGATCAGAATGTTGAGATTGACATTCCGGATGAACTGATCATGATTCCGATGGATGCGATCTTAGTCGAGCAGTTGATCCTGAATCTGTTAGAAAATGCAGTTCAGCATGCAGAGGGAATGAGTAAGCTTGGGCTTCGTGTATATACGAGTGGGCATTTTGCAGTATTTGAGATTCGGGACAACGGATGTGGTATTCCGGTTGACAAGGTAAAGGATATATTTGCAGGGAAGCTGGTTTATGGTGAATCAGGACTTGACAGCAGTAAGAAAAATGCAGGGATCGGATTGTCGGTATGTACCACGATCGTAAAAGCCCATGGTGGTGAGATCTCTGCGGAGAATCTGCAGGATGGCGGTGCTGTTGTGCGGTTTACATTGGATATGGAGGAAACTGAGAATGATTAATAACAGATATAAGATATTGATAATTGAAGACGAAGAACATATTAATAATCTGATCAGTGCGCTGATGGAAGCAAATGGATATCAGGCTGTTTCCGCATATTCCTGTCGGGGGGGACAGATGATGTTTGCATCCCATCGTCCTGATCTGGTCATTCTGGATCTGGGATTGCCGGATCGGGATGGAATGACATTTTTAAGGGAAGTGCGGCAATCATCATTTACACCGATCATCGTTTTATCGGCACGTTCTGATGAGAGGGATAAAGTAGAGGCACTCAATGAGGGTGCAAATGATTATGTAACCAAGCCATTCAGTTCAAATGAACTGGTAGCAAGGGTACGTTCAGCACTCCGTATCGCTACGCATCGGGCAGAGGACGGATTGCGGCCGGGTGGAAGGTTCGAGGTTGGAGAGCTGGTTATCAATTATGATGCAAGACTGGTTACGATCGCCGGAAATGAAGTGAAGCTGACACAGACAGAATATAATATTGTAGCGTTGTTATCCGAGCATGCAGGTAAGATGCTGACCTACAGTTTTATCATCAACGAGATCTGGGGATATAATGATTCGGGAAGCCGGAAGAAGCTGCAGGTGAATATGGCGAATATCCGAAAGAAGTTCGGTGCAGTTCCCGGTAAGGAGAATTACATAACGAATGAATTAGGGGTCGGATACCGGATGTGCGATTCATAGAAAAGAATTCTGAAACTCTACAGCATTCGGTCACGGGGATGGCGCTTGTTATAAATAACGTGCTGCGATTTCTGTTCTCTGGACATTGCCCTATTCGTAAATACTCCTGTGCTAACTCGCTTCACACGGACAAGCACTCGTATTTACCGGCAATGTGCAGTTCACAACGAAATCTCGCAATGTTATTTTATAACAAGCACCATCCCCGTGACCGAGTGCTGTAGAGTTTTTTGTATAATTAGATAATTGACTATAAGAGAAAGATTTTATGTTTTTTTAATATAAAATACAGGAAGTGGTGTTGACACATTCTTTTTTTTGAACTAAAATGTAGCGTGCTACACATGAAAAAAGATGTATAGTATGTATAAGATATGCAAGCTATATAACATTAAATGTAAGAGCATTTTCCGGAAATTATACATAGCTGTAAATAAAAGAAAGGAACCGTAATGGAACAGGAAAAGGATATGGATGCAGATCGAAAGCTGCCGTGTGGTCCGGAGAAGGACATCGGTTATTATATTAAGCGGATCAATGATAAGCTGAAGGCCGGATTTGACGCATATTTATGTGACGTGGATCTGACCAGTTCACAGGCAAGAGTGATTGAATATGTGTACTGGAATGGTGGAATGGTGACACAGAAGGAGATCGAGGTATTTCTGGATGTAGCGCATCCGACAGTTGTCGGCATCGTGAACCGTCTGGAAAAGAAAGGTTATCTGAACTGTCATCTGGATGAGAATAACAAACGAAATAAGATGGTATGCAGCACCTGTGAAGCTGAAAAACTGCTCAATAAAATGTATGAAGGCAGGAGAGCTGCGGAACAGAGACTGCTTCATTCTTTTTCAGAGAATGAGGTGGCGCAGGCGAAAAAGCTGCTTGAAAAATTATATGAAAATATCAGATAAAGAAAGAAGGAGGACGTATGATCAGAAAATTATTAAAAAGTTTGCGGGAATATAAGAAGCCGACACTGCTTACGATATTCTGTGCAGCAATTGAAGTAGTATTTGAGATTTTAATTCCACTTTGTATGTCTGATCTGTTGGATTTTGGTATCGAAGGTGGAAAGATGAGTATTGTCGTAAAGGATGGAACATGGCTGATTGTGCTTGCAGCCTTACAGCTTTTAACAGGTGTGCTTGCAGCAGTTCTCGGTGCGAAAGCGTCAGCAGGATTTTCCGCAAATCTGCGACAGGATATCTATGATAATGTCCAGACATTTTCATTTTCTAACATAGATAAGTTTTCCACTTCATCTATCGTAACAAGACTGACCACAGACGTAACGAATATTCAGAACGCATATCAGATGATCATTCGTATTGCAGTCAGAGGACCGATCATGCTGATCTTTTCCGTGATCGTTTCCTTTACGATCAATGCAAAACTGGCATGGATATTCCTGATCGTTATTCCATTTATGGGATTCGGTCTGATATTTATAGCAACCAAGGTACACCCGATCTTCGAACGGGTATTCCACAAATATGACGGTTTAAATAATATCGTTCAGGAAAATGTAAAGGGAATGCGGGTTGTCAAATCCTTTAATTCGCAGGAAGCCGAGATCGGCAAATTCAAACATGCATCAGGTGATATCTATAAGGATTTTGTAAAGGCAGAAAGAATCCTGGCATTTAACTCTCCTTTGATGCAGTTCTTCATGTATGGATGTATGATCGCAATTTCATGGATCGGTGCAAAAGCCATTGTGGCAAGCGGAAATAACGAAGCACTTGGACTTACGACCGGTAAGTTGACTGCACTTATCACATATGCGATGCAGATATTGATGGCACTTATGATGTTATCAATGGTATTTGTCATGATCATGATATCCAGATCTTCAACGGAACGTATCGTTGAGGTGCTTGAGGAGACAACTACGATACAGAATCCGGAGAACCCGGTTCAGACTGTTGCAGATGGTTCGATCGTGTATGATCATGTGGATTTCTCTTACAGCAAACGGGCAGATAAGAAAGTTATTGACGGAGCAGATCTTAAGATCCGATCCGGTGAGACTGTTGGTATTATCGGTGGAACCGGTTCATCGAAGTCTTCCTTTGTCCAGTTGATCCCTCGTCTGTATGATGTGACAGGCGGAACACTTATGGTCGGTGGCGTGGATGTCCGCAAATATGACCTGCAGGTGCTTCGTGATGCAGTTGCAATGGTTCTTCAGAAGAATGAACTGTTTTCAGGGACGATAAAAGAGAACCTCCGCTGGGGAAATGAACAGGCGACGGATGAAGAAGTAAAAGAAGCCTGCCGTCTTGCCTGCGCGGATGAATTCGTTGAGGCGATGCCGGATGGATATGATACCTATATTGAACAGGGTGGAACAAATGTCTCCGGTGGACAGAAGCAGCGTCTTTGTATTGCGCGGGCACTTCTTAAGAAACCGAAGATATTGATCCTCGATGATTCGACCAGTGCGGTTGATACGAAGACCGATGCGATGATCCAGAAAGCATTTGCCGAATACCTGCCGGACACGACCAAGATCATCATTGCGCAGAGAATTTCCTCTGTTCAGCACGCAGATAAGATCGTGGTATTGGATGATGGTAAGATCATGGATGTAGGTACGCATGAAGAATTGATCGTAAAGAGTCCGATCTACAGAGAAGTATATGAATCACAGCAGAAGGGAGGCGGTCAGGATGAGTAAACAGAAGAAACAGATGAACGCACCCGACAGAGAGCAGGGCAGCAGGGTCAATAAAAATACAGCCAAACGGCTGCTGTCCTATATCGGAGCATATAAGAAGACGCTGGTTGTTGTATTTATCTGTATTATCTTAAGTGCACTTGCAAGTGTAGCGTCGGCAATGTTTATCGAGATACTGATCGATGATTATATCATCCCGATCCTTGCAATGGATCATCCGGTCTATACCGGGCTGATCAAGGCACTTTGCATGGTAGGCGTTATTTACCTGATCGGTGTATTTTCTACATGGTTTTATAACTACCTGATGGTAGGGATCGCACAGGGAACTCTGAAAACCATACGAGATGAGATGTTCGAGAAGATGCAGAGCCTGCCAATCCGTTATTTTGATACGCATACACACGGAGATATCATGAGCTGCTATACCAACGATACTGATACGCTCCGCCAGATGATCGCACAGTCCCTTTCACAGATGATCTCATCGATATGTACGGTTGTTGCGGTATTCTGCTGTATGTTATATCAGAGCATTTATCTGACACTGATCGTTGTCGTGATGCTGTTCTTTATCATGAAGCTGGTGAAGGTCATCGGTGGCAAGAGTGGATTTTATTTTATAAAACAGCAGCAGACACTTGGTGCATTAGATGGTTATATCGAGGAAATGGTCAATGGCCAGAAGGTTGTTAAGGTATTCTGCCACGAAGAGAAAGCCAGAGAAGATTTCCAGAAAAAGAATCAGGAATGGCAGCAGGCAGCAGCCAGTGCAAATGGTTATGCAAGCGGAATGATGCCGATGATGAATGCACTTGGTTATGTGCAGTATGTAGTTGTAGCGGTTGTTGGAGCATGGCTTGCGATCTCCGGTGCAACAAATCTGACGCTGGTCGGAACGAATACAGCCACCCTTGGTATGATCGCATCCTTCCTCACGTTGTCGAAGAACTTTACCAATCCGATCTCGCAGCTTTCGAATCAGTTCAATGCGATCGTAACGGCGCTTGCAGGCGCGGAACGTATCTTTAAGCTGATCGATGAAGAACCGGAAGTGGATAATGGTTATGTAACACTTGCAAATGTCAAAGAGGAAAATGGTGAGCTGGTGGAAGTGAAAGAACGAACCGGAATCTGGGCATGGAAGCATCCACATGAGGATGGCAGTCTTACTTACCAGAGATTAGAGGGCGATATCGTTCTGGATCATGTGGATTTCAGCTACAATCCGGACAAACAGATTCTGCGTGATGTGACGCTCTATGCGAAACCGGGTCAGAAGATCGCATTTGTAGGTGCTACCGGAGCAGGAAAAACGACGATCACCAATCTGATCAATCGTTTCTATGATATAGACGATGGTAAGATCCGGTATGACGGAATCAATATTAATAAGATCCGCAAGAAGGATCTGCGGGCATCTCTCGGTATCGTATTACAGGAGGTCAATCTGTTTACCGGAACGGTTATGGAGAACCTGAAATATGGAAATCCAAATGCCACGGATGAGGAATGTATTGCAGCCGCCAAGCTTGCGAATGCGCATAATTTCATTATGATGCTGCCAAATGGTTATGACACGGTGCTTGCCGGAGATGGAAGCGGATTGTCACAGGGACAGCGGCAGTTGATCTCGATCGCAAGAGCAGCCGTATCCAATCCGCCGGTTATGATATTGGATGAAGCAACCTCCTCGATCGATACAAGAACGGAGGCGATGGTTCAGCAGGGAATGGACCGGCTGATGGAAGGCAGAACCGTATTTGTCATTGCACATCGTTTGTCTACAGTTAAGAATTCGGATGTTATCATGGTACTGGATCATGGCGCAGTCATTGAACGTGGTACACATGAGGATCTGATCGCAAAGAAAGGAACCTATTACCAGCTTTATACCGGAGCATTTGAATTGGAGTGATAAATAGTAAAAACTCTACTGTTACCTGTCTCTGGTGGTTGCGCTTATTATAAATAACGTGCTGCGATTTCTGTTTACTGCATATGCCTGATTCGTAAATACTCCTGTGCTAACTCGCGTTCGGTTGAGCGGAGCACTTAGTGAAGACGAGCGTTAGCGTAGTTTGAGGTTAGTGTAGCTTACTCTGATCCGGCAACAACGAAATCTCGCAATATTATTTTATAATAAGCATAATACCCAGCCCTAGGAAGCAGTAGAGTTTTTTGCTATTTTTAGGCAGGCGGTAAATGGTGGATAGCGTATTGATTATAGCATGACTAGG
This sequence comes from Clostridium sp. L2-50, assembly GCF_000154245.1. Classification (NCBI taxonomy): domain Bacteria; kingdom Bacillati; phylum Bacillota; class Clostridia; order Eubacteriales; family Clostridiaceae; genus Clostridium; species Clostridium sp. L2-50. The sequence continues at coordinate 138,051 of NZ_DS480324.1, forward strand.
TTTGCTATAAGAGAAAGTTATAACGAATTCTAATATTTATGTATTGTATTTTAGTTGGAATTTGTTATATAATTCATACATTCCGAATAGGAATAGTAAGATAATGATGCGCAGAAACAAAAATTGTATTAAGTTTGAACACTTCGGATTACCAAGACAGAGGCATTTGAGTCCGCCGGTCCTTAGGTGGCGCTGTAAGCGGCAGCTTAGTACCGTTGCAGGACGAAACGAGCGGAAGCGTCCTCTGATTGGTAATGCCGAAAGTGTTCAAACATGATGATATTACGTTACGGCATTAGTAAAATATAAGAAGGAGGAAATGCCATGCGACAGGTATTATGCTTTGGTGATTCAAACACATATGGTTATGTGCCGGGAACGGCAGAACGCTATGACTGGGATACCAGATGGACCGGAATCGTAGGAACCGGACTGATGGAAAAGGGATATATTGTACAGGAGGAAGGGCTGTGTGGCAGAACTACAGTATTTGACGATCCGCTTCGTCCGGGCAGACGTGGCAGTGAACTCCTTCCGATCATATTAGAAACCCATAAGCCGGAAGATCTGATCATTTTAATGCTTGGAACAAATGACTGTAAGACATTTTATGGTGCAACGGCAGGTAGCATCGGACTGGGTATTCGTAAGCTGGTGCGACAGATCCGGGATGGTGCGCCAGCAGCAAAGATCCTTCTGATGTCACCGATCGCACTGGGCGAGAAGGTCTGGGATGGATTTGATCCGGAATTTGGAAAAAATTCTGTACAGGTGTCCAAAGAGCTGCCGGAGATTTACCGGCAGATCGCAGAGGAAGAAGGACTTTATTATCTGGCGGCTTCTGATTATGCCGTACCATCGGAACGGGATCAGGAGCATATGGATGAAGAAGGACACAAGGCGCTGGCAGAAGCGGTATTGGAAAAGATTTCAGAGATTTTGTAATGTGAGTAAGGAGTACAGAGAGAAATTATGGCTGGGGAGACTGTAGACAGAAAAGAAGTATTAAAACAGGCATTTGTGAAGGCTCTGCCGATCACCGGAAGTTATCTCTTTGTCAGTATGGCATACGGACTCACGATGCAGGAAGCAGGACTGTCCTGGCTCTGGTCGCTGTTTACCAGCCTGACGGTATATACCGGTGCATTTCAGTTTGTGCTGGTAACATTCTTAAGCAGTGGGGCATCGATTCTCACGATCGCACTTACTGCGTTGTTTATGAATAGCCGACAGTTCTTTTATGGACTGACATTTGTTGAAGATTTCAAGAAAATGGGTAAGCGTTATCCATATATGGTACACACAATGACGGATGAGACATATGCCGTCAATTGTTCCATGCTGTCTTCTGAGGTGATAAGAGATCGTAACGCAGAGAAGGCAAATGACCGGAAACGTAGATTTGATATTATGTTTTATGTGGCATTATTCAGTCGTATATCCTGGATGGTGGGCGCTGTGCTTGGCGGCATACTCGGTCAGATCCTTCCGGTGAAATTAGAGGGAATCGATTTCTGTATGACAGCGTTATTTATTACGATCGCGATCGATCAATGGAGAAGTGTGAAAGTGCATTTGCCGGCACTTGCCGGGTTTATCGGAGGTGTGCTGTTGCTTTTGTTAATAGGAAAAGATTATTTCCTTCTTCCAACTTTGATTCTGGTATCAGGTCTGTTGCTGATCTGTGAAAGAAAGGTGGAAGCTCATGAATGATCGATATGTATTGATCTGTATTCTTGTGTCGGCGGCAGCTACTTTATTTATGCGGGCACTCCCATTTACCATTCTTGGAAAAAGAAAACAAATCCCTGAGAAAATCCGGTATCTCGGACGAATCCTTCCGGCAACCATCATGGCGGTGCTGATCGTGTACTGCCTGAGGGAAGTACCGACCGAATTCTTAAGCGGCGGCTATAAGAAGTTGATCGCAGCCGCAGTTTGTGTCGTTCTTCATGTGTGGAAAAAGAATACATTTGTCAGCATCATAGGCAGTACGATTGTGTATATGTTATTATGAGAGAGAATACAAATGTAAAGAAAAAGAGGGAAGAACGATATGGATTGGAGTATGTCATTTATTACAGGAATAGACATGGATGCTACAGGAAAGCAAATAGGACGTCTGATTGATAAGGGCAACATCAGTGATAAACATTTAGGAGAAATGATAGGAGTATCAGTTCAGTCAATCAATAAATGGCGGCATTCGCATTGTTTACCGGATATTGAGAATCTGTTTTTGTTGGGACAGATTCTGGGAGCGAAAGTGGAAGATTTTTTCATCTTTAGGGAAATTGAGATTTGTAGAATAGAACAGAAAAAGATAGTTGATTCTACTTCAAAGTATTTGATTGAGTATTATCGAGAATTAATAACGAAGAAGGCTGTTTCAACCAATGGTTGAATGACAAATACAGCAAAAGTCCGTTACAATTTAGAAAAAACAACAGGAGGCATAAAATGGGTATATTTATTTGCTTATCGATTTCTAAATCTGTAACACGTGACGAATGGAAGGCTGTATATGACGAAGCAGCAAAGCTTATTCAAAAATTACCATTTGCAGAAAGAGTAAAGAAAAAAATTCATGATGTAGACACAGTATGTCTGGAACGAACAGTAGAACATAATGAAAATGGAAATAAATACTGTGTGATGTCAGGGGACTATACATTCATGAAAATTGGGGAAGAATTTAATCTCGGACGCAATTTTTTTAAGAATGATGAACCGGAAAAGAAAATGATTGATGCGATCTGTATGGTGCCTACGCATTCATTTGATGGAGTAGAAAGATATCCATGTCATTTGATATGGGAATATAAGACTCAGGGCATGCCTTATCATATTCTTTTGCTAGCGGTTGCCGCTTTGATAGAAGCAAGATTGAAAAGAAAAGCGTTTACATATGGAGATATCTCCAGGGATGAATTTAGGAAGGCAGTTTTGATCGCTAATCAGTATCTGGATAATCCGATAGATATGCCAGACAGCTGTTATATGGAACGCTTTTTTAATCGGGTGATGGATCTTCCAACATCTGTAGAAGAAAAATTGGATATAATAGAAAGATATTATATTGGTGGCAGGACAAAACAGTTTGGTAAGTGTATGTATCAGACATTTTCTGATGAAATTATTGATGCATATTGGAAACCTCAATTCAGTGGTATAGAAATAGACAGTTATAAATTCGAAGATATTGTAGAGAAGTATTACAGATATGGTTTTCGGATGGACGATCTTACCCGCTATGTTGTATTTGACAGCGAGGAGAAAGAAAAACAAATGATATCTTATATTATAAAAAAATGTGAGGAAACTGACAGATTTATACAGAAACTGGATGAGGATAGAATAACATATGGTATAGGGGTAATGGATGTTGAGTGCGTAAAAAATATTATAAAACGGTTTGGAATAATGGAAAATGCACATTTTAGATTTTATCAGCCTGGCGATAAAATACATCCTATATTAATGCAGGTGTTAGGAAGTGACAGGAAAACGCATGATTTCATATTGGAATATGAGGTAGAACGTGAACAGATTGACAGACTAATGAAAAAGGATGCTAAAAGCAGATGTGAATGGATATCAGAGAACAACAGGTATATTTTACTACGTGATATTGATTGGGATCATATATATACAGATATTGAAAATAATCAAGAATCATTTGAGCGGTATTATCCTTTCTTCAGAGTAGAAGTAAAATCGCCGGGGGTTGCGGATACATGCAGAGGTCTTATGCTAAATGATGATTTATATCGGTATAGCAAAGAGCTTATAGGATATGTAGCAGAAACAAGGAAATAAGCAATTGCGAAATGGAGATTACATCATGAACAGATAAAATCCCCAGCTATAATGTTTATTTAAAAGATAAAATGAATAAGCATTATAGCTGGGGATTATTATGTAAAAATAATTATGTTAATGAACTGCACATTAGTGTTCTAACATTGCAATTTTTTCCTGTAATGCAGCAATTTCAGCATCCTTCTCGGACAAAGCAGCGTCCTTCTCGGACAAAGCAGCGTCCTTTTCAGACAAAGCAGCATCTTTTTCTTCCAACGCTTTTTTCATCTGTTCAATCATAAAATTAACAGTATTTTCATCTGCTTTTGCTAAGGCTTGTGAATACATACCGATAACCTCCTTTGGACGATATAAATATTCGGACATATCCCGACAGATCTTTTCCATCCAGGGATAGTCGGATATTAGTGTAGCAAGGTCATTTATAGAATCAGCTGTTAGCAGAGCTAACCATGCATTAAGTTCATTCTTTTCTTTAGCATACTTGTTATTTTTAAATACGTCAAGGGCGACAACATAGTATTCCTGCAAAAGATGAAGATCAATGCCTGTGTTAAAAATTGTTTTTCCATGATGTATAAAAATATCAGAAGATTTGCATTCAGGTGGACTGTCTTCGAACATGACGATTGTATATACAGTCTTGATATCGTGATAGGTGAATTGGTCTCCTTTTTCTCCCTTGACGCGTGTATATTGACGGAGAAGAAGATCGGACGAATAACAAGACATGCGCTCACCTGAAAATGCATAATGTATTTTTTGAATCTCTACATTTGCAATAGAACCATCCTCTAACTGTACAATGATATCCATAATTAATAATGGTGAAGTTGGCAGTAAACGGTTTTCCTGCGATAGAACGCTTTGAACTATAACATTAATTCCTATGATGCTGCTAAGCAAATGAGATAGTCGTCCGGGATAGACATCAGGGTTAAACAGTGCTTTAAAGAATGGATCATAGGTTAAAGGAAGAGATTTATTTCCTTCCATAAATTCTTCAAATCTATTTCGCCATTCATTGTTCAAATCCAGATATTTGCTAAAGGTATTGACATCTTTTTGTAAATCTTTTAAAAAGTCATCTTTTTTCCGAGCCGGGAAAATTTGACGAATATCTACTGACGCGGATTTGTGTGCCGTGGTAGGTGTAATATTATTGCTATCTTCGTTGTGATCATACATTGATTATTCCTCTTAATTTCCGGTACCTGATTTGCCGACATAACTACCATATCAGAAATAAAAGAGAAAAGTTCATAAATGTAATAAATGGTACTGTTTGATGTAACTTTTGGTAAGTGGATGATTATAACGACTATAAAGGAATAAATTAAAAATCCCTTCTGGTTAGATAAAACGTAAACCAGAAGGTGTAATTAAAGGACTTAGTTTATTATAGTTCACAGAGCTTTGGATTGTCAATTCTAGAATGGTTAGGATTTGGTTAAGAAATATAAATACAATATCGGCAATTAAGAGAAATGAAATAACATGTGGTTAAATTTTCCACATGTGGAAAATTGTTAGATGAAGCTAACGGATAAGGACGATGATAAAATGAATGTCAAGTCAAATCCGCATGGTACTTTCTCTTGATTACTGAGTACCGAAAACTCAGTATATATACGGCATCCGAGGCTTATAGGTGGTAGTCAAATCCAGATGGTATGTTCTATAGGTGATAGTCAAATCCACATGGTACATTCTCTTGATTACTGAGTGCTAAAAAGCCAGTATTTATGCAGCTTCCGAGACTTATAGGTCGTAGTTAAACCACATGGTACATTCTCTTGATTACTGAGTGCTAAAAACCAGTATTTATGCAGCTTCCGAGACTTATAGGTCATAGTCAAATCCACATGGTACATTCTCTTGATTACTGAGTGCTAAAAAACCAGTATTTATGCGGCTTCCGAGACTTATAGGTGGCAGAAGTATGACAAAATGAATGGCAAGTATGACAAAATGAATGGCAGAAGTATAACAAAATGAATGACAAGTAAAATCCACATGGTACATTCTTACCTTAATAAGTCGTAAAACACTAGCTTTAGCTGTTTTGCTTATCTGTAAATATAAATTGACATAATAATGTTATTTTGTCACACATTTATAAGTGGCAATAAAATAACAGTGTAGACCACCTATATAGGGAGATAATAAAAAACGACGAATGAAAAAATTAGCACTTTAGGAGCTGCTAACAAACTCATAAAAGTGACGTTCATCAATATTATCAATTCCCATGAGCTTTAAATAATGTGACCAACTGAGATAAAATCTACGACCTCTGGAAATTTAAGGGAGAATATTGAATTGGGGAAACAGTGTTTCTCCAATTAGATCTTTAGGGTAAACAACATAGAATCGTCTCATTAATTTTAGGTTGTCTTGTGTATTTCCTTTACCAAATTTGTTGGTTAGATATTCATAAATGGAATAATAAATGTCCAAATTTTCCACATGTGGAAAAATGTTAGATAAAACTAATGGATAAGAATATAGAAAGAAGTATGATATGCAGATATTTTTATAAAAATCAAAAAAATTTAAATTTCTACTTATAATTTCTTGAAAATCGACAGTAATATAAATATATAAAAAACATTTAAGGAGGAAATAAGATGAACAAGAATAAAAGAATATTACAAACAGAGAACCATCCCGTTTTGGTGGGAAGAAAGGCACAGCTTGATCCGTATCAGCCCGGACTCTTAAGAAAAAGTAAAAATGATATTCTGGAAAAATTTGGTGCGGAATACGAAAAGAAAATCGTGGAAAAATTAAGAAATTATTTTGAAAAACGAGACGAAAAATTCTTGATCTTCGAAAATATATATTTTGAAACAGGAGAATACAATGAAAAATTAAAAGTGTACAGGACAATACAAATTGATATATTGATTGTTACACAAAAATTGATAATCCCGATTGAGGTTAAACATCTAAGTGATGAATATTGTAAACGCATCACTGGAGGAGCGGATTCCAGGACTTGGAATTTAATAAAAAATTTAGGCAGATCAAGAATGACGAATGGTGTCCGACAGAATAGGATGCATACGCAATTTACCAGCGAATTAGTTGAGTTTTTAGGGTTCAATATACCGATTTGTGGCATGACCATAATCGGGGATCTTGATAAAAGCAAAATAGAGGTTCAACAAATGCTGGATGACAATTTAGTTGTGGAAGAAGATATGTTAGATATGGTTGATTATATAATCAAAACGCACTCTACCGCGGAACATTATGATGTTGATGAAATCGGGGCAAAATTAAAAAAATGGATTTGTAGGACTGAGGGAAGAGACATATTACATAAATTTTTCCTACGTAATGTTAAAAAAAATAAGTTGCCGGCGAGGTGCAAGGGGATATTAAAACATAATGATATATGTGTAGATGACTAATAATATATTGACGCTTTAACCTAAGACAGATATAATATTAGCGGATTACTATTTATTAATAAAAAACTTTAAGGGCTGATTTGACAGCCTATGGCCGAGGCAGAAGATCAAAGCATATAAGCAGCATCTTCGTAACGCACTCTGGCGAAGCCGTTGTTGTTTGAGGCATTAGAGCCTTTGTATTAACAGGGGTATCAAACATTGGAAGAAAAACAAAGAAATAAGGTTGAGTTTTAGAATTTTGACACTAGTAATCACAAAATACAATGGGGTATATCTTATAAAAGCACATATGTTTGATACACAGATCATCGGAACTGGATGAGATGCAAACATTGGACTACGATTGCGAACATGAAAGAAGATAGTGTCATTGCTATGTGTGAGATGATATTAGAAATAATGGATCCTGAGAGTAGTGAGACAAAAACGAAAGCCGATGGCATTATTGAAGATTTGATCAAAGCATATGTAGACATGGGATTATCGGGAGAGAAAATTTGTGAAAAGAAAAAACTGTCGCTGAAGTTCGAAACACTGTAGACCTAATTTAAAATCCAATTTTTTGTAAAATCCAAGTTGGGGCAACAATAATATGTTGCCCCTTAAATTTTCAGAATAACTAAACACCGCCATTGTTTTCTGAGAATTATTGTGCTACATTTTTATTAGTGGTATTATTATACGCATAAAGTGAGAAAGGGGTTAAATGAATGAAGAGAGTAAAGAAATTATTAAGTCTGCTGATTACATTTACATTGATTTTCACAATGTCAGGGGTGGTATATGCTGCCGCAGATGATACAGCAACAATTTCAGCATATGAAAAGACGGATAAGAAAGTGGCAGAACTTTCAGCAGCTACTTGTACGATCAAAAAAAATGACAATAAGTATTATTACAAAAATGCATCCGGAAAAACAGATAAAAAGACCGGGTGGAAGAAAAATCAGAACGGGAAGTATGTATATTATGTCGGCTCAAAGGGATATGTAACCGAGAAGATTTCCGGTGGATATTGGTATCATTTTTCCGGCAAGAAATTCGTAAAAAAATCACTTTCTTCCTATAAGAATAAAACCAAAACAATCGGGAAGAAGATTTTTTTTGTTAATTCAAAAGGAAAGATTGTACTGAAATCCGGTTGGGGAAAAGTGTCAGGGGTTTATACTTATTATGTTTCCGGAACCGGTACGGCATCTGTAAAGCTGACGAGAAAGAAATATTATAAGGTGTCAAGAGGCTCTTGGAAAGCCCAGAGTCTTGCAAAACATAAGAATGACCGGGTAAAGATCCATGGAAAATATTTTTATGTAGATAAGAACGGATCAATGATTAAGACTGCCAAGACAGTAAAATCCGGTAATTACAAGTTCACGATCAAGGCGGACGGAACATGTACAAAAACAAAGATTGAAACAAAAACTCCTGACAATTCCAATAGTGGAAAATCAGACGGAAATAACACTGGTAAGACAGATGATACAATTCCGGCGCACACGCATCAGTGGTCGCCTTTGGCAGAAGATCATACTATGTTAAAAGATACGAACTATGTAAAGCATGATGCAATAGTGGAAAATATATACACTGAAATTAAACCGGCTTACAAGAAAGAAGTAAAAGAGGAACGAGATGTTTGCCTCAACTGTGTGTGGAACAAAAAGCCTCAAAATGGGGAACAATGGACAGATCTCGATGGAGATGGAATATGGACAACTCAGGTAGAGGGACAAATATATTTTAAGGAATGTTCATTTAAAAGAGGTAGTGTTGAGGAAAAGTTACATGCTGAAAAATATCCACAACATGGTCAATCAGCAACTTATGATATTTGTATAGGATATGAGATTATTCCTGCCGAATACGACTATGTTCCAACCACAATCACCCCAGAATGGTCCGAGTGGGATGAACACCGGAGATGTACAGTGTGCGGCGAGGAAATGACAATCCATGTAGTTAATGGGGCGTTATCCGAGAGTACAGCGGTTGTTGGGGCGTGCATTCCAGATAAAAGCGGTGATTTGATTACGACCAGTGGTAGCAAGGTTCGGTCGGTTGTTGGTGGAAAGCCTTACAACAAGAGGGTTTACGTTGGAAGTTATGCTTATATGAATGAAACGGATACGAGTTACCTTGATCTTTTAAGACTTCACGGGTTCAATTATTGACACCATTATATCAATATGTTGTAATTAATATAGTTTTGATTCCTTTTTACATTATTTTTTACGGCACCGAACCTAGTTCTCTGAAATAAAAAAGGAAAATAATCTGAAAATAATAATAACAACCAAGGTGAAGAATTTAAATTCTTCACCTTGATTG